>NZ_VSMK01000088.1 GCF_011682075.1 Nitratidesulfovibrio liaohensis | reverse complement strand
AGCGCCGGGCCGACGTGACGGCCCGCAGGGCCAACAGGGCCAGCGGCAGGCCCGCGCGGCGCACGCGGCGCATGATCTCCACATCTTCCATCAACGGCAGGTCGGGGTAGCCACCCATGGCGCGGAACACCCCAGCACGGAAAAACTGGGCCTGGTCGCCGTACGGGGTACGGGTGAGCCGGTTGCGCAGATTGGCCAGCGCCTCCACCACCCGGAGCCACGCCCCCGGCGCATCGATGGACAGGGTGAAGGCCCCGGCACCGGGAACGCATGCCCCGGCACTGCCGGTCGCAATCGCGGCAATCCCGCCGCATGCGGTTGATGCGGGCGCGGCAGCGTCCAAACCTTCGCCCCGGGCAGCGTGCGGCGACACAGCCATGGCCCGCAACACGGCGGGAAAGGCCCCGTCCGGCAGACGCGTATCCGCGTGCAGGAACAGCAGCACCTGGCCACGGGCCACGGCGGCCCCGGCATTCATCTGCCGGGCGCGGCCACGCGGGGCGACCACGGCACGCACGGGCAGCCCCGTATCGAAAAATTCTTCGGCGTTCCCACCGGTCACGAGTTGGCCTGTCGGGGCCACACTGGTTGCGGCCCGCCCCGCGTCCTTGCCCAGCGCCAGTTTCAGCGCCGCCAGCGTGTCACCTTCCGGGGCACCGTCGGCCACCACCAGTTCCACCGCACCCCGTGGCAATTCACCGGCCAGCGCACCCACGTGCCCGACCAGGACCGCGATGCGCTGCGCTTCGTGCAGCACTGGCACCACCACGGACAACAGCACGGGCACCGACGCGTCTTGTTCCGGGCCACGCCCGCCATGTTCCGACCCGCCCGGCTCCTGTCCACCATGCCCTGCCGGGCGCGGCGTTGCGCCGTTCGGCTCGGCCCTGGCATGCTGCGGCGTGGGTTGGGCTGCACTCATGGCGCGGATGATAGCCGTTCCCGCCCCGGCTGACAAACCCCGCGCGGCTTCGGACTGCAGGCAGGCACACCTCCGCGCATTCCGCGCCATCGCTTCTGCTCGTTCCGCACCACCGCCCGCCCCTCTTGCACCAGCACTCGCCTTGGCCCGATTCGCCCCCCCTTCCGCATCGAACACACGATGCTGACCTGACGCCAATCGCCGCCCGGCGTCACGCCAGCCCAGCCGTACCGCCCTGCGGGGCGTGACAAGCGCGGGGCAACACGCTAGGCTAAGAAACCCGGCCCCTCGCGCCGGTGCGGCACCGGATTTTCCGCCGGGGCCGAGCAACCCGCCGGGTCATCAGCCCGGCCCTTCCACTTTGTTCGCCGCGCAGGAGCATCATGACCAAGGTTTCCCCGCTGCCCGCCGCCCGTCTTCGCGCCACGCTCGACCCCACCCGCATCCAGTGGGAGACCAGCGACGCCATTCCGCGCCCGCCGCGCAACGGCATGCGCCGCACCCCCCAGCCCCGCGTGTTGCAGGCGCTGGAACTGGCCCTGCACATCCGTGACGGCGGCTACAACGTCTATCTTTCGGGCGAGGCCAACCTTGGCCGCACCTACATGCTGCGCGAATACCTTGCGCCGCGCGCCCGCAAGATGGAGACCCCGCCGGACCTCGTCCACGTCTACAATTTCGAGGATCCGGACAGGCCGCGCCTCATCGCGCTGCCCGCCGGGCAGGGGCGCAAGCTGCGCACCGCGCTCACCCAGGCCCTGTCCAAGGCCCGCAAGGAAGCCCCCAGCCGCTTCGAGCACGACGCCTTCGTGCGCAAGCGCACCCTGCTGCTGGACAAGTTCCAGACCCAGCGCAGCAAGCTGTTCAAGGAAATGGACACCGTGGCCGGGGGTGAAGGCTTCAATCTGGACATGGACGATTCCGGCAGCCTGACCCTGTACCCCATCGTTGAGGGCAAGCGCCTCAGCGAGGACGAGTACGAAAAGCTCGACGCCACGTTGCGCAAAAGCCTGAAACTGAAGGGCGACCGCCTGTTGCAGGCCATGACCGGCCTGATGCGCAAGCTGACCCGCGCCGAACAGGACTTCGTGGAGGATGAACGCACCCTGGAAAAGGAAGTGGTGCGCGAGGTGCTGGACCAGTTCCTGACGCCTCTGGCGGACAAGTTCGCCAAGACCTGCCCGTGCGATGAACTGAAGCGCTACTTCGCGGACATGCGCGAGGACATCCTGGACAACATCGAAGGCTTCGTGCAGCGCGACATGCCCACCCACATGCCGCAGCAGCAGCCGGATCTGGGGCCGCCGCCGGAAGACACGTCCTTCCGCTACGACATCAACGTGTTCGTGGACAACAGCGAAACCCACGGCGCGCCCATCGTGGTGGACGACCACCCCACCCCCTCCAACCTGCTGGGATGCATCGAGCGCGAATCGGAAATGGGCGCGCTGGTGACGGACTTCACCCTGGTCAAGGCCGGTTCGCTGCAAAAGGCCAACGGCGGCTTCCTGGTGCTGCACATGGAGGACATCCTGTCCTACCCCAGCGCATGGGAAGGCCTGCTGCGCGCCCTGCGTTCCGGCCTGGCCCGCATAGAGGACGCGGGCGACGGTCAGGAATCCACCAAGACCAAGGGCATAGAGCCGGAACCGCTGCGCCTGGACCTGAAGGTGGTGCTGGTGGGCACCGAGGAAATGTACGAGACGCTCCTGGTCAACGACGACCGCTTTCCCAAGCTGTTCAAGATCAAGGCGCACCTGACCGAGGCCACCGAACGCAACGCCGACGGGGTGAAGGTGTATCTGGCGCGCATTGCCCGGATCATCGACGAGGCCAAGCTGCTGCCCTTCGACCGCGACGCCATGGCGGGCCTGGTGGATTACGGCTCGCGCATCATAGAGGACCAGCGCAAGCTGTCGCTGAAGTTCCCGGTGCTGCGCGAACTGATGATCGAGGCGTCGGCCCTGGCCTCCATGAAGGGCAGCGCGCTGGTGGACCGCACCACCCTGCACGACGCCATGGTGGCGCGCACCTACCGCGCCAACCTGGTCGAGCAGCACTACATGGACGAATACGACCGCGAACTGATCAAGGTGCGCACCAGCGGCAGCGAAGTGGGCCGGGTGAACGGCCTTTCGGTGACCTGGTACGGCGACTTCGAGTTCGGCCTGCCGCACCAGATTTCCTGCACCGTGGGCGTGGGGCACGGGGGCATCATCGACCTTGAGCGGGAAGCCGAGCTTGGCGGGCCCATCCACACCAAGGCCATGATGATCCTCAAAAGCTACCTGGTCAGCCAGTTTGCCCGCACCAAGCCGCTGGTGATGACCGGCAGCCTGTGCTTCGAGCAGAGCTACGCGGGCATCGAGGGCGATTCCGCATCCGGCGCGGAACTGGCGGCGCTGCTGTCAGCCATAGCCGACGTGCCCATCCGGCTTTCGCTGGCCTTTACCGGTGCTGTCAGCCAGTCCGGCCAGATCATGGCCGTGGGCGGCGTGACCCGCAAGGTGGAAGGGTTCTTCGAGGTGTGCAGCCGCCACGGGCTGACAGGGGAACAGGGCGTGATCCTGCCCAAGGACAACATCGCCCACCTGATGCTGAAGCAGGAAGTGGTGGCCGCCGTGAACGAGGGGCGCTTTTCCATCTGGCCGGTGGCGCACATCACCGAGGCCATGGAACTGCTTACCGGCATGCCCGCCGGGCGCATGCGCGCCGATTCCACCTTTACCCCCGGCACCCTGTACGACAAGGTGGACCGCCGCCTGGCCGAACTGGGCAAGCTGGCCAAGGATGCCTTCAAGCAGAAGCGCAAGCGCTAGGCTGCGGCTGTAACCGACCATGAACGAAGCCCCGGCATCACCAGATGCCGGGGCTTCGTGCTGGGCTGCCGGGACAGCAAGAACGGAAACGACAGGCCACGTGCAGGCGCCCGGGCGTGCCGGAGGACATGCATGGGGCGTGTGGCGGGACGTGTCGGGCGACACTTCGGGGACGCGTCAGGTGCGCGTCAGGTGCCGCTTCGGGGCGCGTCATGCAGCCTGAAGGGACCAACCGCATGCGGCGCGGATGCGCCCCGGCTGGTCACCGGATGGGACCGGTTCGGCCCCCCATCCGCGGGCTACTTCTTCTCGACGCCCTTGCAGGCCCGTACCAACACCTCGCCGGGCAGCAGAATGTCCTCGCCGCAGTTCGGGCACTTCACCCGAATGCGGGCCGCTTCCGACGAGGGCAGTTTCTTGCGCATCATGAAAACCTTGTGACAGTATGGGCAGCGTACTCTCAAGCCTTCCTGGTCGTCCGGCGGCATCAACTTCTCCCTTGCGTATGCTGGACGCGGTTGGCCCCCCGCTGACCAGCACACGCCCCACGCCAAAGCGGGGGCAACATGCCGGCTCCCCCCACTTCCTATCCGGTAACCGCCACCGATGCAACAATGGCGGCAAGATGCACCCCAACCGCGCATCGCCTGCCGCGTTTCCGTGCCTTGACCTTGTCATGCCGGGGGGCGTAGAACCCGCCGAACATTCGACCTCCCACGGAATCCCCATGCACCCGCTGCTGCGCGACAGAAACCTGCACACCATCTTCGGCATCACCCTTACGGTGATCATGGGCGTTTCCAGCGTCATGCCCGCACTGCCGCTTATGGCACGTGAACTGGGCATTCCGCTGGCCTCGGTGGGGCTGGTGTTGACCGCCTTCACCCTGCCGGGCATCGTGCTGGCCCCCATCGCGGGGGTGCTGGCCGACCGGCTGGGCCGCAAGCGCGTGCTGCTGCCCGCCATGGCCCTGTTCGCCCTGGGTGGGACGGCCTGCTTCTTCGCGCGCGATCTTTCCACCCTGCTGGCCTGCCGCTTCGTGCAAGGGCTTGGCGCGGCCCCGCTGGGCGTGCTGTACACCACCCTCATCGGCGATCTGTACGAGGACAACGACCGGGTGCGGGCCATGGGGTACAACGCCGGTGTGCTCAGCCTGGGCACGGCCATCTTTCCCGCCGTGGGCGGCCTGCTGGCCGAATTTGGCTGGAACGTGCCCTTCCTGCTGCCGCTGGCCGTGCTGCCGCTGATGCTGGCCGCCGCGCGCCTGCGCCTGCCCGCCTCGCGTGCCACGCAGACCCTGGGCGAATATTTCCGCTCCACCCTGCGCATTGCGCTGTCGCCCCGCGCGCTGGTGCTGTTCGGGCTTTCCCTGCTTACCTTCGTGCAGTTGTACGGCCCCATGGTCACCTTCTTCCCGGTGCTGGCGGATACCCGCTTCCACGCCGCGCCTTCGCGTATCGGCGCCATCTTCGCCGTGTCCTCGCTGGGCACTGCCATGATTGCCTCGCAATTGGGGCGCCTGTCGGAACGCTTTCCCGCCAGGCGGCTGATCATGCTCAGCCATGTCTTCTACGCCGCCGCCATGCTGCTTCTGCCGCTGATGCCCGGCCTGTGGTGGCTGCTGGGGCCGGTACTGTGCTTCGGCATGGCCCAGGGCCTGAACCTGCCCAACCTGTCCACCATGATGACCTCGCTGGCCCCCACCCAGCAGCGCGCCGCCATCATGGCCGTCAACGGCACCCTGTTGCGCCTGGGACAGACCCTGGCCCCGCTGCTGTTCGGCCTGCTTTACGCCGGAGGCGACCTGCCCGCCGTGTTCGTGGGCGGGGCAGCCGTCAGTTGCCTGATGCTGGCGTTGGCGGCGTGGCGGCTGCATTAGCCTGCCCTCAGTCGGCCGGACCCGTCGGAATGCACAGGGGCCTTGCGGATGCTGTCCGCAAGGCCCCTGTGCATTCCAGTCTGCCGCCATTTTCCACGAATGTGCCGCGCGGCAGGCCGGTCCCCCCTCGCATACAGGCGCAAATGAGAGGAATGTGCAAAAGAAAGGTGGAATCATGCCTTCCGCAGCCTGCCACCCTGCGGTAAAAAACATGGGCAAAGCTATTGTCCCGGCAGGAGCAAAACCTGCCGACAGGGAACATCCCGCGCGGCAAGAACGGCATGACGACTGCGGCATACCCTGGCAATCATGGAGGCACATGACGATGAGCGAAACGGCAAAACCCAAAAAAGCGCACGCAGCACACGCATCCGGCAAGAACGAGCGACCCGCGCGCGGGCATCAGGCCGCCAAGGATGGCGCGAAAGGGACCCTTCACAAGAAAACCGGCCAAAAGGGCGCAGGCGCGGAGCCGTCAAAGGTCTATTTCACCGACATGCGGTGCAGGATCGGCACCAGCCTGCTCGACAAGTTGGACAAGCTCATGCTGGCGGCGGGGGTGGAGCGGATCAACTTCCAGAACGCCTTCGTGGCCATCAAGATCCATTTCGGCGAGCCGGGCAACCTTGCCTTCCTGCGCCCCAATTTCGCCAAGACCGTCGCGGATCGGGTGAAGAAGCTGGGCGGCATGCCCTTTCTCACCGATGCCAACACGCTCTACGTGGGCCGCCGCAACAACGCCCTGCTGCACATGGACGCCGCCTACGAAAACGGCTTCACCCCGCTTTCCACCGGCTGCCACGTGATCATCGCGGATGGCCTGAAGGGCGCGGACGAGGTGGAGGTGCCCATCGAGGGCGGCGTGCACCTGAAAACCGCCAGGATCGGCCGGGCCATCATGGACGCCGACGTCTTCATCTCCCTGAACCACTTCAAGGGGCATGAACTGACCGGCTTCGGCGGGGCCATCAAGAACATCGGCATGGGCAGCGGTAGCCGGGCCGGCAAGATGATCATGCACAACAACGGCAAGCCGCGCGTTGCCCACGACAAGTGCGTGGGCTGCCGCACCTGTGCCCGATACTGCAACCAGGACGCCATAACCTTCAATGAAGAAAAGAAGGCGTCCATCAACCACGAACTGTGCGTGGGCTGCGGGCGCTGCATTGCCACCTGCAACTTCGACGCGATCGACACGCCGTGGGAAGGCAGCAGCGACGACGTGAACATCCGGATGGTGGAATACGCCAAGGCCGTGCTGGACGGGCGCCCCAACTTCCACATCAGCGTGGTCAACCACGTTTCGCCCAACTGTGACTGCCACGGTGAAAACGATGCCGCCATCATCCCGGACATCGGCATCTTCGCCAGCTTCGACCCCGTGGCGCTGGACAAGGCCTGCATCGACGCGGTCAACGCCGCGCCGGTCATCCCCGGCACGGTGCTGGGCGACAAGTTCGGCAAGCAGTTGGAAGGCAAGGGCGAACCGGCCTGCGGCTGTGGCGGGCACGGGCAACACGACCATTTCCATGTTGTCCATCCCGGCACCAACTGGCGGAGCCAGATCGAGCATGCCGAGGCCCTGGGGCTTGGCAGCGGAACCTACGAACTGGTGACCATCAAATAGCCATGTGCACAGGGCAGCATGCTGCCTCTGCACGAAAGATGGAGGGGAGGGACCGGCAGTCCCTCCCCTTTTGCGTCACATCGACACCGGCATGGCCGGAGCCGTTTTTCCGACCTGACGGTCCGGGTCGGGCCATCCGGCAGGACTACCCTGCCGCCAACGCGATAATGGCCTTGCAGAACGCGGGCAGGTCGTCGGGCTTGCGGCTGCTGACCTGGTTGCGGTCCACCACCACCTCGGCGTCTTCCCAGGTGGCTCCGGCGTTGATCAGGTCGTCCTTGATGCCGGGGGTGGAGGTGCAGCGGAAGCCGCGCATGATGCCCGCCGAAATGGGAATCCACCCGGCGTGGCAGATGTGGGCCACCACCTTGCCCGCCTCGTGCATGCGGCGGGTCAGTTCCAGCACCTTGGGGTCGCGGCGCAGCTTGTCCGGGGCAAAGCCGCCGCTGATGACCAGCAGGTCGAAGCTGATGTCCTCCATGTCGGCGATGGCCGCGTCGGCCTTGCAGGGGTAGCCGTTCTTGCCCGTGTAGGTGCGGCCCTTCTCCGGCCCGGCCACCACCACTTCGGCGCCCTCTTCGATCAGGCGCAGCTTGGGGTACCACAGCTCCAGGTCTTCATACACGTCGTCCACGAACATGAGGACGCGCTTTCCCTTCAGACGTTGCATGGGTTCCTCCCGCCCCGCTCCGGCGGGGCAATCGACGTGCCGTAACTGAAAGGGGCGGCTTTCGCCGCCCCGTGAACCTCGCGCTACGCCTCTTAAGGGGCTGTCTCCAAATTAGGGTTTTTGTTCGTTGGCAAGGAAAACGAGCTTGGCATGAGGGAGTATACTCTTATCGTATTCGACCGACATGCCAAGCGAAGTTTGACGAAGCCAACGGGCAAAAGGACAATTTGGTGACAGTCCCTAAATGATGCGCTTGCGAATATGGGTGACGAACACCTCCGCGATGACCACCACCGCGAAGATGCATACCAGTATAAGCGCCACGCGGTCCCAATGGAACAGGTTGAGCGCCTCGTCGAGAGCCATGCCGATGCCGCCCGCGCCCACCAGCCCGATGACCGAGGATTCGCGCACGTTGATGTCCCAGCGGAACAGGGCGATGCCCCAGAACGCCGGGGAAACCTGCGGCCAGTAGCCCTTCAGGAAAACGCTGATCCACGGCGCACCGGCGGCGCGCAGCGCCTCGATGGGGCCGGGGGCGGATTCTTCCAGCGCCTCGCCGAACAGCTTGCCCACAAAGCCGATGGAGCGCACGGCGATGGTCACCGTGCCCGCCAGCGTGCCGGGACCGAACACCGCCACGAACAGCAGCGCCCAGACCAGCGTGTTGACCGAGCGCGACGAGACCAGGATGAACGTGGCCAGCCAGTTCAGCGCGGGCACGCGGCACACGTTGCTGGCCGCCATGATGCCCACGGGTATGGCGATGCCCAGGGTCATGATGGTGCCCAGCGTGGCGATGTGCAGCGTTTCGATGAGCACGGCGTGCACGCCGCGCTCGTAGTAGGCATAGTCCACCGGCCACATGCGCTTGAACAGGTCGGCCACCTGTTCCGGGGCGTCCATGAGGAATTCGGGTATGATCTCCACGGTGCGGAACGACCATGCCAGCAGGATGGCCGCCACGAGAAACACCACGAAGCGCGCCATGCGCTCCGCCGGGGTGAAGCGTTGCCAGATGCGGTCGGCACTCATTGGAACACCCCCTTCACCCGCACCGCCACGTACTCGGAAACCATGATCAGGGCGATGATGGCCAGCAGGATGGCGCACACGAAGCTGTAGTCGAAGCGCTGGAACGCGGCGGCCAGGGTACCGCCGATGCCGCCCGCGCCCACGATGCCGATCATGGTGGAGTTACGCAGGTTGGAGTCCACCTGATAGGTCGAAAAGCCGATGAACCGGTTCAGCACCTGCGGCAGCACGGCGAAGGTCAGCACCGAAAGGAACGGCGCGCCAGCGGCCCGCGCGGCCTCCACCGGCTTCAGCGATATTTCCTCGATGGCCTCTGCGAACAGCTTGGCCACGAAGCCGATGGACGCGAAGATCAGCGTCAGGATGCCCGCCAGCGGGCCGAAGCCCACGGCCTTCACGAACAGGATGGCGAAGATCACCGGGTGGAAAGAGCGGCACACGGCAATGAAGGCGCGCGCGGGCCAGGTCAGCCAGTCGGGCATCAGGTTGCGCGAGGCGCACAGGCCCACCGGCAGCGAAATGAGCACCCCGAACAGGGACGAAATGAGCGCGATCTGCAACGATTCCAGAAGGTTGTCTACCAGAAGCTTCCAGCGCTTGAATTCGGGCGGGAACATGGCCCCCAGAAAACGGGCACCGTTGTCCATGCCCGCCAGCAGACGGTCCCAGGAAATGTCCAGGATGGACAGGGCATACAGGCAGTAGAGCACGGCCAGCAGGTAGCCGAAACGTGCCCACCAGTTGACCGCGAAGGGCGCGGGACGGGCGACGGTTGCAGTGCTCATGCCAGCCAGTCCTCGCCGCCGTAGATGAGCTTGAGGTGCTCGTCGGTCAGGTCGCCGGGCACGCCGTCAAACACCACGTCGCCCTTGGACATGCCCACCACCCTGTCGGCAAAGCGGCGGCCCAGCGTCACGTCGTGGATGTTAACCAGCACGGGAATGTCGTTGACGGAGGCAACCTCGCGCAAGAGTTCCATGATCTCGACGGAGGTCTTGGGGTCCAGCGAAGAGGTGGGTTCGTCAGCCAGCAGGATGTGCGGCTGCTGCATCACCGCGCGGGCAATGCCCACGCGCTGGCGCTGGCCGCCGGAAAGCTCGTCGGCGCGGGCGCGGGCGAATTCGGTCAGCCCCACCATGTCCAGCAGGTCGTAGGCGCGCTCTATGTCTTCCTGCGGAAACTTGCGCAACCAGGCCCGCCAGGGCGAAATGTAGCCCAGGCGACCGCAGAGCACGTTTTCCATCACCGACAGGCGCTCCACCAGGTTGTATTCCTGAAACACCATGCCGATGCGGCGGCGTGCCGCGCGCAGGTCGGATCCGCGCAGGGTGCAGATATCCTGGCCGCTGACCAGGATGCGCCCGGAGGTGGGTTCGATGAGCCGGTTGATGCAGCGCAGCAGCGTACTCTTGCCGGTGCCGGACGGGCCGATGATGGCGGTGGTGCACTGCCCGGCCACGGTCAGGTTGATGTTCTTGAGCACGGGTTTGCCGCGCGTGTATTCCTTGCGCAGGTTCTCGACGACGAGCGACTTGTCGCCAGCGCTGCACGCGGGACGACGGGAGGTGGAAGCGGACTCTGTTGCCTTGTGCACTTGCTGATTCCCGGAGCTGCTGGTGAAGGACGCGCCACGACGCCCGATGGCATCCGGCCTTCGGGCGTGGTGCGTCCTGCGGACGGCGTGCCGGGTCCGTGTCCCGCGCCGGAGCCCGATGAGCCTGCCTGCGCGGTGGGCCGGTACGTTGGCCCGGGGAAACGGAGATGACACGCGGTTTCAAATGCCAGGCACGGGGCGCCCCGCGCCGCGTGCAAAAAAGGCGGGCACCGGACATGCCGGTACCCGCCGCATGTATGCTACTGCTTCTTGGCTTCGGCTTCCTGCTTCTTCTTGGCGGCCTCGGCGGCTTCCTTCTCGGCGATCTTCTGCAGACCGGTCTGGTTGAAGGTCTCGCCGTTGGCTTCCGCGATTTCGCGGATGACCGCCCAGTCCTTCTGGTAGGTCACGGGGAAGAACCGGTCGGCACCGCCGAAGGTCTTCTGCATTTCGGGGGTGAAGCGGTATTCGTGGAAAGCGTCGACGATCTTCTTCACCAGATCGGGGTTCAGGTCATGGGCATACCCGAACGAAGAGGTGGGGAACACGTCGCTCTGCCAGATGATGCGGTAGTCGGCTTCATTGATGCGCCCGGCCTGGGCCATGCGCTTGAACACGTCGCCAGCCACGGGGGCGGCGTCGTAGTCGCCATAGCCCACGCCCAGGATGGACTGGTCGTGCTTGCCCGAATAGACCACGGTGTAGTCCTTTTCGGGGGTCAGACCCAGCTTGGGGAAAATGGCGCGCGGGGCCAGGTTGCCCGAGTTGGAAGAGGCGGAGGTGTGCGCCACCTTCTTGCCCTTCAGGTCGGCCAGGGTCTGTACGGGGCTGTCCTTGCGCACGATCATCAGCAGGCGGTAGCCCTGGAAGCCTTCGGCGTCGCCCTTGACGGCGATGGGCACGTAGCCCGCCAGGTTGACCGCGTAGCAGGTGGGGCCGGTGGAGAACCCGGCGATGTGCAGGCGGCCGGAACGCATGGCTTCCACTTCGGCGGCGTTGGACTGCACGGTGTAGTAGACCACCTTCTTGCCGGTACGCTTTTCCAGGAAGGCCTGGAAGTCGGCAAAGGCGTCCTTGTACACGGCGGGATCTTCAACGGGGGTGTAGGTGAACACCAGCGTGCTCGGGTCCTTCCACTTGCCCTTGTCCTTGGGGGTGTCGGCCACCAGGTCCTTGTTGTCGTCGCAGAACATGCCGTCCAGCGAGCCACGGTTCGCGCAGTCGTCGGCGGCCATGGCGATGTTGGCGGACATGACGCACAGGCCCGCGGCCAGAACAACCGGAGCGAGCAGCAGCTGCATCCACTTCTTGGTCATTGCCTTCTCCTCGATATTGGCGTTGACGTTGGAATGATCGGCCCTTGCGGCGTCTCATTCTCGTCACCGAAACGCCGCAAAATCGTCACATTATAATTCGACGGAGTAAATTCTCAAAGCATTTTCTGCCCATCGGACATCCGCCGGGCACGGGGGAAACGGGCCGGATGACAGCATCCTTACGGATGCCCACCTCCAACGCAAGCGACGTTACTGTTACGCCGCGCATCAGGGTACAATTTCCTGCCCATCTTCTGCAAACGGTCAGTACCCTCCAAGATCATCCACTACAAGTGCGGGTTGACGCGAAAGCGATGCCAGATCCTCGCGCCGTGTTTCGCCGCTGAGCACAAGTATGAAGTCCATCCCGGCGTTTTCCGCAAGCAGCTTGTCCGTATAGATGCGGTCGCCCACCATGACCATTTCGTGGGGCTGGTACTGCTGGAGCAGTGAACGCAGCAAGATGGTGTTGGGCTTGCCGAACACGATGTCGGGCGTGCGTCCGGTGGCCGCCTCGTACAGGGCCATGAAACTACCCGCGTCGGGCAGCGGCCCCTGCGGCGAAGGGCAGACCTTGTCGGCATGGGTCGCCAGAAAGGCCACATCGGGCCGTTGCAGCAGCAGGCACGATTCCGTGAGCTTGCGGTAGGTGAGTTCCGTATCGTAGCCCAGCAGTACGGCCTGGCAGTCGTCCCCGGCGGTGAACGCGATGTCGGGCATGCGCTCGCGCAGGAACGTGGTGAAGTTGGCGTTGCCCACCGGATAGACACGGGTGATGGACTGCTCGCGCAGGTGGTCCACCAGCGGCAGCAGCGGCGAAAGCATGCGGTCGAGCCCGATGTGGATGCCCATGCCCGCCAGCTTGGCGGTGTAGTCGGCAAGGTTCTTGGACGTGTTGTTGGTCAGGAACTGGATGTCGCGCACCCCGAGGTTGCGGCGGATGAAGTCCACCGTGCCGGGAATGGGCCGGTCGCCCAGGTACACCGTGCCGTCCAGATCGAAGATGATGCAGCGCTTCTGGTCGAAATTCATGAAACTTCCCATGTGGTATGTAGACGCGATGCGTTGATGGAAAACGTCGGCCGCAGGCTGGTTGCCAAGTTGTCCTGAACGCGGCGAACCAGCGCGGCCCGGTGCGAGACTGACCGGGACTGGCCGGAATGGGCCGGAATTGGCCGGAATTGGCCGGAATTGGCCGGGACTCCGGGAAGGAACGCCCCCCCTCACGCGGCAACACCGGGAGCGCAGCACGTTCCCGGCAGCATGTCGCATGGCAGGCCTGTCGCGTCAACGCCGGGGGGCAGGTTCCGTGCTTCCCCGGCCCCGGCAGGCCCGTACCCGCCACATCGGAACATTGTGTTTCCACTTCATAACAGGCTGTTACAACAATGTTGCAGTGACACGGCAACTCCATTATAGCTAACGCGCCGCTGGGGGGCGGGCAGGCGGCAAGGCCGCTGCCCGACCGCATGCACCGAGCCCTTCTGGCGCGGTTTCGCTCCCGCCCGCCTTGCGCATCCATTCCATATACTTGCCCCGTCAGGAGCCACCCCACTTGCAGGAAAGGCAGACTCCGTCCTCGGCCTCGGCCCAGACTTCGAACCAGACTTTGGCCCAGACCCCGGGCCAGACAACTGACCGGACTTCGGCCCGGCCCGGGGCCGCATCCGCCGTCGAAGGTCAGGCCCAGCCCTCGCGCATCAGCTATCTCGACGGCATCCGCTTCCGCCGGGTGGTGCGTGCCGCTGCGCGCCGCCTCATCGAAAAGCACGGCCATCTCAACGCCATCAACGTGTTTCCCGTGCCGGACGGCGACACGGGCAGCAACATGGCGGGCACCATGAAATCCATCGTGGCTTCCACCTCGACCACACCGGAAAGTTCCATCGGACGCATGAGTTCCATCGTGGCCGAATCGGCACTGATGGGCGCGCGGGGCAATTCCGGGGTCATCCTGGCCCAGTTTCTGGCCGGGTTTTCCGAAGGGGTGAAGGATCTTTCGCGCGTCAGCCCCCGCGACTTCGCGGAAGCCGCGTCACTGGCCGCGCGCCGCGCCGTGGAGGCCATTGCCCACCCCAAGGAAGGCACCATCCTCACGGTCATCCGCGACTGGGCCGAACACCTGCGCGAAAACTGTCATTCCTACAAGGACTTTCACCACCTGCTGTACGATTCGCTGGACCGTGCCCGCCAGTCGGTGCAGGAAACCCGCGAAAAGCTGGCCGCGCTCAAGGCCGCCGACGTCGTCGACGCCGGGGGCTTGGGCTTTGTGTACCTGCTGGAAGGCATTGCCGAATTCACCGAGCGCGGCACCATCAACCGGCGCGGCAAGGCAGCCGGGTCTGCGGACACCACCGGTGCTGCCAGTACGCATGGCGACGATGAAACCGACAGCGCCACCTTGGGCGAGGCCCAGGAGCGGGTGGCCGTGGAGGAACTGACCTACGGCTACTGCACCGAATGCCTGATCCGCAGCGAGGCAACCAGCCCCATCGACCGAGAGGAACTGCGCGTCCGGCTGGAAGAGATGGGCGACTCCATCGTGGTGGCAGGTGCCGGGGCTGTGACCCGCATCCACGTGCACACCGACACGCCGGACACGGTGTTCGCCATTGCCGCGGAATACGGCGCGGTGTCGCACCACAAGGCAGAGGACATGCTGCGCCAGCACCGCGACCTGCTGGCCGCCGTGGCGGGGGGGCACCCCCAGGCAGCGCCCGCGCCCACCGGCACCGCCGTGGTCACCGATTCCACCTGCGACCTGCCGCGTGAACTGCTGGACCGGTACGCCATCCGCACCGTGCCCCTGCGCCTGTTCCTGGACGACGAGGAGTACGTGGACAAGGTGAGCATCTCGGCGGACGAGTTCAACCGCCGCCTGCCCTCGTCCCGCTCCGCGCGCACCTCGCAGCCAGCGCCCGCGGACTTCCGCACCGTATATGAAGAGGTGCTGGCCACCCATGCCCAGGTGGCCTCGCTGCACGTAACGGCCATGTACAGCGGCACCCACCAGTCCGCCGCCACCGTGGCGCGCATGGTTTCGCCGCACATCGCCGCCGTGGACTGCCGCACCCTGACCGTGGGCCTGGGCCTGGTGGTGCTGGAGGCGGCCCGCCGCGCACAGGCAGGCATGGACGCCGCGGAAGTGGCCCGACTGGCCGCGCGCGATGCGGACAACCTGCATGTGTACGTTTCCATGGAGACCCTGGACTTTGCCGTGCGTGGTGGCCGCATGAGCCGGGGCACCGGCATGGTGGCCAAGCTGCTGCACATCAAGCCGGTGCTGTGCTTCGACCCGCGCAAGGGTGGCAAGGTGGACGTGGCGGCCAAGGGCATCGGCCCGCGCCGGGCCGGGGAAAAGCTGTTCACCCTGCTGGAGCGGGCGCTGGCCAGCCTCGACAACCCACGCTTTGCCATTGCCCATGTGGGCGCGCCGGACACCGCCGCCCGCTACGCCAGGGAGCTGGAATCCCGCTTCGGCGTGGCCCCGCTGTACGTGGTGCCTGCGTCTCCGGTGCTGGGCTGCCACAGCGGCCCCGGCGCCTGCGCCGTGGCCCTGCTGGGCGACCCCAGGAACGGGTAACGACGCCGGACGCGCCTGACGTATCATGGGTGTCAGTGGCGTCGGGCGTATCAGTCGTAATCTGGCGCATCGGACACGGCAGGGAGAGGCCAATCGGTCGCCACGCCCTTCCCGCACCCGCCGCGCCGCCGGATAATCATTCCCCGGCGCGGCTTTTCGCGTTGGCGCCCTTGCCAGACGCCCGCCTTGCGGCTATCTGTCAGAATATGGAAGGCAGCGGAAGGGCACGCCCGTCCGCCCGCCATCCGGCATCACAGGCAGCCACGGACCGGCAGCCCCGAACCGACGACATGACGCCGTCCCCACCCGCATTCCGGATGATAGCGGGGGACGCAGCCATGCCGTGATGGCCTACGTGCCAGAGGGGGGTGCGCCATGGCGTACATCTATTCGGACATCTCCACCTTTTCCGGGCGCAAGATGCTGGAAATGGTGCTGGGCCAGCAGGTACGTTCCGGCATGCGCCTTCAGGTGACGGACGAAATCATCGCCCTGTACATGCGTTCGTTGCAGGTTGCGGAACAGTATCCCACCAAGATCATGACCGCCTCGCAACGCGGCGTGCCGCCGGAAGTGATCCGGGGGCTGATCGCAAGCTGGTCCATCTGACGCATCCACCGGCGGCTCCTTCGGGGGCCGCCTTCACGTTGTCCGCCGCCCGGCTGCCCGCCATGGCTGCACCGGCTATCCGCCATATCATCCGGGCTCGGCCCTGCTCCCTCCTGTCGGCCAGCGCGCCAATTCATCCGGCACATTCCGGCACATTCCGGCGTACCTTCTGCAACCACGTCCGCCCCGGTCCGACTGCCCCGTGCCGCGCATCCCGTGTGCAACGTCCCCCGGACTGCACATTCTCCATACGTCACCGCCCCGCCTGCGCATCGGCCCGCATGCCGCGCCCCCGCTGCATCACCACCGCATTGCCAGCCACCCCGCGCCATACCCCCGGCATGCTTCCACTGTTTGCACAACCGTGCGACTTGTCGAATTTTCCTTGCCGTGACCCGTGGTTGCGTTTATTGATGGCCCAAACGCGCGCAGGGGCGGCACTCTTGCCGCTCGCATCATCCCGGCCCACGCGGACCGGCCACCACGGAACGGACGCCCTGCTCCGTTGCACCCAAAGCCACCACTGGTGTGCCCATGTCAAAGAAGCAAAAAGGTCAGACCCGCGTCTGCGTCTACCCGGACTGGTGCAAGGGCTGCGGCCTGTGCGTGGCGTTCTGCCCCGCCAAGGTGCTTGTGCTGAACCCCTTCGGCAAGGCCGAGGTGGCCAACGAGGACGAGTGCATCAATTGCGGGTTCTGCGAACTGCACTGTCCGGACTTTGCCATTGCCATCAAGCCGCGCACCCGCAACGGCGCCAGCCAGCCGGACCCACGTAGCGGATGGAGCGACCCGGAATCCGAACATGGCCGGGCCTCTCCGCCCGAACCCACGCCCGAACCGAACCCCAACCCCGAAGAGTGACGCCATGGCGGTGCAACGCAAGAAACGCAAGAGACGCGAACTGTTCGCGCTCGGCAACGAGGCGGTGGCCGAGGGCGCACTGCTGGCCGGGTGTTCGTTCTACGCCGGTTACCCCATCACCCCGTCCACCGAAATCATGGAGGTCATGGCCAACCGCCTGCCCCTGATCGAAGACGGCGTGTTCATACAGATGGAGGACGAAATCGCCAGCATGGGCGCTGCCATCGGCGCGTCGCTGGCGGGCCGCAAGGCCATGACGGCCACATCCGGCCCCGGCTTTGCCCTGATGCAGGAGCACATCGGCTACGCCTGCATGGTCGAGGCGCCACTGGTGGTGGTCAATGTCATGCGCGGCGGCCCCAGCACCGGCCTGCCCACAAGCCCCGCCCAGGCCGACGTGCAGATGGCCCGCTGGGGCACCCACGGCGACCACCCCATCATCGTACTGTCCGCCTCCAACGTGCAGGAATGCCTGGAGATGACCGTGACGGCCTTCAACTTTGCCGAAAAGTACCGTACCCCGGTCATCCTGCTGCTGGATGAGGTGACGGCCCACACCCGCGAAAAGATCACCGTGCCCGACCCGGACGAGGTGGAAATCCTTTCCCGCGTGGAACCCACGGTGCCACCGGAATGGTTCAAGCCCTATGCCGACACGGCGCGCGGCGTGCCCGCCATGGCCCCCATCGGCTCCGGCTACCGCACCCACGTCACCGGGCTGACCCACGACGTCATGGGCTACCCCACCCAGCGCCCCGATGAAGTGAAGGACGCCATGCTGCGCCTGTTCCGCAAGATCGATCAGTATTACGGCGACATCCAGATGGCCGACGAATACATGATGGACGACGCGGAAGTGGCCGTGGTGGCCTATGGCAGCGTGGCGCGTTCCGCCCACCTGGCCGTGGAACAGGCCCGCGAACGCGGGGCCAAGGCCGGACTGCTCACCCTGAAGACGCTGTTCCCCTTCCCCCGCCCGGCGGTGGAAAAGCTGACCCACCGCTGCCACACCGTGGTGGTGCCCGAAATGAACATGGGGCAGATGTCGCGCGAGGTGAAGCGCGTCAACAACGGCCGCACCAAGGTGCGCACCATCAACCGGGTGGACGGGCAGATCATCACGCCCTCCGAAATCCTGAAAGCCATACTGTAGGTGGGCCATGGCGGACGTTACCCAACTCATCCACGACTACCTGCGCCATAACAAGAAGTTCCCCCACGTGTTCTGCGCGGGCTGCGGCCACGGCATCGTCCTGGGATCGCTGATCCGCAGCGTGCACGCGCTGGGCCTGCCCAAGGACGATGTGGTGCTGGTGGCGGGCATCGGCTGTTCCGGCCGCATGGCCGTGTATGTCGACTTCAACACCGTGCACACCACCCATGGCCGGGCGCTAACCTTCGCCACCGGCATCAAGATGGCCAACCCCAAGCTGAAGGTCATCTGCGTCATGGGCGATGGCGACGCCATGTCCATTGGCGGCAACCATCTCATCCACGCCGCGCGGCGCAACATCGGCGTTACCGCGCTGATCCTGAACAACCAGATCTACGGCATGACCGGCGGGCAGTGTTCGTCCGCCACGCCGCAGGGCGACATATCCATGACCACGCCCTTCGGATCGCTGGAAAAGGCCTTCGACATCGTGGAGATGTGCAAGGCAGCCGGCGCCAGCTACGTGGCGCGGGGCACCTCGTTCCACGCCATCCAGCTGGACCGGCTGATCAGCTCGGCCATCATGCATCCCGGCTTTTCGGTGGTGGAAGTGTTCAGCCCCTGCCCCACCCAGTACGGGCGCAAGAACAAGTTCCGCAACGCCGTGGACATGTACAAGTGGCTGAAGGCCAACACCGTGAAGGTGGAAACCCTGAAGGAGCCGGACCAGAAACCCGCCGACGGGCGCATCCCCATCGGGGTGTTCCGCGACGTGGAAGAACCGGGGCTTGAGGAACGCTACTTCGAACTGCAACGCAAACTCATGGGGCAGAACCGATGAAGGCGCCGCAACCCATAGACCGTTTCGAAATCCGCCTTTCGGGCCTGGGCGGGCAGGGGCTGATCACCCTGGGCCGCCTGCTGGGCTCTGCGCTGGCGCTGGGCCACGGCTACTACGTCACCCAGACCCAGAGCTACGGCCCCGAGGCGCGCGGCGGCTCCAGCCGCGCCGACGTGGTTGTCAGCTCGCGCCCCATCAGCTACCCCAAGACAGAAAACCTGGACCTGCTGGTGGCGCTGAGCCCCGAGGCGTGCAACAGCTACTACCGGCTGCTGAAAAGAACCGGTATCCTGCTGGTGGACACCACTCTGGTAAAGCACGCGCCCACCAACGTGTACCTTGGTTTGCCGTTCACCCAGATGGCCAAGGAGCAGATTGGCAACCCCATGACCATCAACACCATGGTCATGGGCGCGGTGACGCACCTTCTGCCCTTTGCCGACCCCAAGGTGATGCGCAAGAGCCTGGAAGCCAACCTGCCCGCCAAGATCCGCGAGGTGAACGCCAAGGCCTTCGCCCTGGGGCTGAAGCAGGCCCAGCGCAACTTTGGCGATGCGGGCGGCATCTGGGCGGCGGCGGAGGAGAATGGGGCGCATTCTGAAGACGACATCATCGTCTAGGGGCGCGCCCGTCCTTTTGCCCCCTGTCGGACCGACCCGAAGGGCGCGAAGCGTGGCCGTTGGACGAGCTTGCGAGTCCTACGGCCATCGAGAGCTGGCTGTCAGGCATCGTTCGCCGCTCCGATCACGCACCAAAGAGTGCGCTCCCATCGCGGCGAACTTGCCTTCCTTGACAGGGAACAAAAATCCTGGGCGCGCCAGAAATACGAGCGTCTTGCCTTCCTTTCCGGAAAACGGAATTCGCGCCGCGCGCACGAATGAACGCAAAGGGCGTGAATACAGAAAGCCCTGATGTGAACAACGCACTTCCGCCCCTCGCCGGGCGCAGACGGACCGGACCATGAGCACGACCATTGAAGAATTGACGGTGAATTACGAAGAAGACGGCCAGCTTGTGGTCAAGGAACTGGACAAGGCCGTGCTCTCCAAGGGAGCATGGACCACCATCCTGTTCCGCTATCAGCAGTGGGACCCCAAGACCGAAGACTACGGTGCGGACAAGTACGTGGTGAAGCGCTACAAGAAGACGAACGGCGAATACCGCGCCCAGTCCAAGTTCAACATCTCCAGCGCCGACCAGGCCCGCAAGATCATCGAGGCCTTGCAGGGCTGGCTGGACGAAGATCCCACGGCGTAAGCCGGTCGGGTCGGCCAGTCGGGGCAGCCCGACAAACCCAGGCAAGCCGGTCAGCCAGACAAGACAGACTGGACAGGCCGGACAACACCGGACCGTACCTGACATGCATCATCGGAATGCAACGGGCGGGATTGCGCAGTGCGCGCAATCCCGCCCGTTTTCGTCATTCAGCCATCCGGCGCGGTGATGCCGCGCCGCTTCGCCCTGACAGGGCGCGGCTCAGTCCACGGGCACGCACTCCACGAAGCGGCCGACATCGCGAAAGCCCAGTCGGGCATAGACGCGGTACCCATCGCCCGAGGCTTGCAACACCGCGTGGCGGCAGCCCGCCTGCCGGGCGTGCAGCAAGACGGCACGGGTGACGGCAGTGCCGAGCCCCCGGCGCCGGAAGGCATCCAGCGTGCACACGTTATACACACCCGCCACGTCGAGGGGCGCGGCGTTCCCCGCCGCAGGGTATCCCGACGCGGTGCGGTACGCTTCCGCTGCCGCAGCCGGTTGGCCGTCCAGGTACGCCACCAGCAACGTTGCCGGACATCCGGGGCTGCACAGGGCCGGGGCGGCGCGGCGGTAGAAGCGCAGCACCTCGCCGTCGGGCGGATTCCAGTTGGCGGCCAGTACCGAGGCAAAATCGGCAACGCCCGAGGCATCACAGACAACACGGATATCCAGTCCCGGCGTTGGCGCTGGCTCTTCCGGTTCCGCATCCTCCAGTTGCAGATACATGCCGGTTTCCACTTCGCCCACGGCAAAGCCGTGCGTGACCAATGCGGCGGGGATGTCTTCCCCCTGCCCTGCCCCGTCGCCCGCGCCGGAAAGCGGGCCCAGCCACCATGTGTATGGCGCTCCATGCCCACCGAAGAACGACCGCACCGCCGCCACGGTATTCGCGAGCGGTACGCCGCCCCCATACCCGAAGGCCTTGTTGAAGGTGTCCGAAGCCACCCCGGCGTACACGGCGCGCACGTCCGACCGGTCCAGCAGTGCTGGCTGCTCAGGCTGGATGGCCCGCTCCGGCGGCATCGGCATGACCGCCCCGTCCGGGCAGTCGGCCATATCCCCGCCGTTCACCAGCGCCACCTGCGCCGCCAGCCGGGTTGCCAGGTTGTCCTCGATGCAGCGTTGCATTTCACGAATATTCATTGCTGTTCCCATGGTTCACTCTGCTTCGCGTGTCCCGCCAAACGCAAACGACCGGCCCCCGTTGCCGGAAGCCGGTCGCAGAACATGCGTGCGTCAGCCGGGGCGGCGCCTACTTCATGCCGCGCGCCTTGGCCACGGCGAACTTCTTGGCGTCTATGCCGTACTTCTTCACCTTGTAGTTGACAATGCGGTAGCTCACGCGCAGGTCGCGGGCTGCCTGCAGCATGTTGCCGCGCGCCTTCTTCAGCGCGTCCACCAGCAGTTCCTGCTCGAACTTGGCCACCGCCTCGCAGAACGAGAGGTTGGTGTCCGTGGCGGTGGATTCCGCCGTCTGCAACGAAGGCGGCAGATGGTAGGTGCGGATGACCTGTTCGTCGCACACCAGCACCGCGCGTTCGATGCAGTTCTTCAGTTCGCGGATGTTGCCGGGCCAGTGGTACTGCGTCAGCAGGTCGATGGCCGGGGTGGAAATGCGCTTGATGCTGCGCGCATATTCGTCGGAATAGATGCGCAGGAAGTGTTCCGCCAGCGGCAGGATGTCCTCGCGCCGCTCGCGCAGCGGGGGAATGAAGATGGGGAACACGTTGATGCGGTAGTACAGGTCCTCGCGGAACAACCCCCGCTCCACAAGTTCTTCCAGCGGCTGGTGGGTGGCGCAGATCAGGCGCACGTCCACGGTGATGGTCTGTTCGCTGCCCAGACGCTGGATTTCCTGCTCCTGGATGGCGCGCAGCACCTTGGCCTGGGCGTTGGGCGACAGTTCGCCCACTTCGTCCAGGAACAGGGTGCCCTTGTTGGCCAGTTCGAACAGGCCCTTCTTGGTGTGCACGGCCCCGGTGAAGGCGCCCTTCTGGTAGCCGAACAGTTCGCTTTCCACCAGTTCGGAGGGCAGCGCCGCGCAGTTCAGCTTGATCAGGGGCATCTCGCGCCGGGGGCTGGCCTGGTGGATGGCTTCCGCCAGCAGTTCCTTGCCGGTGCCCGATTCGCCGCGCAGCAGCGCCGTGGCGCGGCTGGGGCCAACCTGGGCCGCCTGGTTCAGCACCAGTCTCATTGCTTTGGACGCGGCAACCACGTTGGACGGGGTGAACCCGATGTCGTTGCTGTCGCCCACTATGAGGCCCTGGGTCATCAGGTGCTTCTGGCGGGCCATTTCCTCCTGCAGGTACGAGGCGTGGTTGGCGATCATGCCCGCCACCACCTCCAGGAACCGGCAGTGCGATTCCAGCTGCGGCATGGGCACCGAGGGGGTGTCCACGCTCAGGGTGCCGATGACCTCGCGGCCCTGCCGGGGTTCGTCGGCGGGGCCAAGAACCGGCACGCAGATGAAGGCCAGGGTTTCCTGCTCCTCGTCCGAACGGCCAAAGGCCTTGTTCAGGAACGCCGGGTGGTCCTTGATGCGCGGCACGATGACCGGCTGCCCCGTGGAAAACACCTGCCCCGTCACGCCCACACCCGGCTCGTATTCGACATGATCCGCCTTGGTGGGCGTCTGCGACAGGCTGAGCTTGAGGGTGCGGGTTTCCGGGTCGAAGATGACGATGTGCGGTCGCTGGAAGTCATGGTTTTCAGCCAGCGTGCGGAGCAGCGACTTCAGGGTGGACTGAAAGGGTCGCTGCGGCCCCATGTCGGACACGATCTTCTGGAGCGTGCCGAGATAGGGCTGGAGGCGCTTGTCGTCGGTGATGGTGGTCATGCGGTCAGCTCGCGGAGGCTACGGCCCGAACGCCCAGTTCGACCGCCCTCAGGTTCATGTCCATGAGTTTGGGGGCAAGATGGATGCGGATGGCGGCTTCCAGCGCGTCCGGGCCGAAGGGCAGAAGCCCCGTGGCGCAGGCAGCGCCCAGCAGCACGCTGTTGCCCGCCTGCACCGACCCGGCCTGAAGGCCCAGGGTGCGGCACGGCAGGAACCACGATTTCGCGGCGCAGCCTTCCACCTTGGCGCGGATGCGCTCCATCTCGGGGTAGGCTTCGCGCCCGGTGGAAACGCCCACCGGCGGCAGCGGCTCGGTGTTGGACAGCACGCTGCCCCCGGCAGCCAGGTGGGTCATGCCGCGCAGGGTTTCCAGCGGTTCGAAGCCAAGGATCAGGTCCGCCTCGCCATGGCCGATCTTGGGGCTCTTCCAGCCGCCGAGCAGGATGGTGGATTCCACCACCCCGCCGCGCTGGGCCATGCCGTGGATTTCGCCGGAGGTCACTTCCAGCCCCTGGTCAAGGGCGGTGCGGGCCAGCAGCGTGGTGGCGGTCAGGGTGCCCTGTCCGCCCACGCCGGTAAGATAGATGCGGATGCGTGCGGGGGTGCTCATGCGTCGCTCCTCTTGCGGGCCTTGATGGTGTCCGCAACCTGCAGACAGACCATGCAGCCGCCGCAGAGGTTCTCGTCCACGTGGATGCCGGTGTCGTCGCGGAAGAAGGCGGGGCAGGCCAGGTGTTCCAGACAGTCGGCCACGGACGGCCCCTGCTCGGCAACGTAGGCCACCTGGTTGCGCGGCTTCTTCAGGGTGCGCCGGGCGTAGAGCACGCACGGTTCCTCGGCGATGATCACGCGCACGCCGGAACGTTCCTTCATTTCCGCCAGGGCCTTCATGGTGGACTTGACGTTGAAGGGCCGCACCTTGACCACGTCGGCCACGCCGCAGCCGCGCACCACGGCCTCTATGTCCAGGTGCACGCAGGCGTTGCCCAGCACTTCCTGGACCACGCCGGGGTTGGGCTGGTGCCCGGTCATGGCCGTGGTGCCGTTGTCCAGCACCACCACGATCAGGTCGTGCTTGTTGAACACCGCGTTGACCAGCCCGGTGATGCCGGAATGGAAGAAGGTGGAATCGCCGATGAAGGCCAGCGTGGGCTTGCCCGACGCCGTGGCGAAGCCGGACCCCGCGGACACCGACGAGCCCATGCAGAACAGGAAGTCGGCCATGCGCAAGGGCGGCAGCAGCCCCAGCGTGTAGCAGCCGATATCGCTGGAGTAGACGGCGTCGTCGCCGAACACCTTGCGCACGGCATAGTACAGCGCGCGGTGCGAACAGCCGGGGCACAGGTTGGGCGGGCGCACGGGCAGGGCCGTTTCCGGGTCGCAGGCGATCGGCAGCCGGGCGGTTTCGCCCAGCAGGTCAGCCAGGGCCTGGGTGACGGTCTGGGTGGAATATTCGCCGTAGATGGTCAACGCGCCGCCCTTGCCGCTGACGGCAACGGGCAGGTTGGTGCGCTGCACCAGCGCGCGCACGTCGTTTTCCAGCAGGGGTTCCAGTTCTTCCAGCACCAGCACGGCATCGCACTGGGACAGGAAGTCGGTCAGCAGGTCTTCCGGCAGGGGCCAGGTCATGCCCAGGTCCAGCACTTTCACCCGGTCGGCCCAGCCCGTCTCGTGCAGGGCGTCGGACAGGTAGGCGCGGCTGATGCCGCTGGCGATGACGCCGAAGCGCCCTTCGCCGCGCACGGTGTTCCACGGGGAATGCTCGGCCTTCTCCCGCGCCATGCCCAGGTGCTTGACCAGTTCGGCGTGGCGCACGCGGGCCACGGCGGGCACGGGCACGAAACGCCGGGGATTGCGCTCGAAGGGCACGATGGACGCGGGCTGGCCCAGCGGGCCGAATTCCACGGCGCCACGCAGGTGGTTGACGCGGGTGGTGGTGCGCAGCAGCACGGGCTGTTCAAGCTCGCGCGCCAGCAACAGCGCGTCGCGCGTCATGTCCTTGGCTTCCTGCGCGGTGGCGGGTTCGAAGCACGGCATGCCCGCGAAACGGGCGTAGGTGCGGTTGTCCTGCTCGTTCTGGCTGGCGTGGCAGCCGGGGTCGTCGGCGGAAAGCAGCACCAGGCCGCCGGGCAGGCCGGTGTAGGTCATGGTCAGCAGCGGGTCGGCGGCCACGTTGACGCCCACGTGCTTCATGGTGACCAGGGTCAGGGCCCCGGCCAGGGCGGCACCCGCCCCCACTTCCATGGCCACCTTCTCGTTCACCGAATATTCCAGGCGGTAGCGCCCACCGCCGCCAATGCGGCGGAACGTGTCGGGCACTTCGGACGACGGGGTTCCGGGGTAGCAGGCCACCAGGTTGACGCCCGCCTCAAGCGCGCCGCGCACGATGGCCTCGTTGCCCAGCAGCAGGCGCCGTGCGCCCGGTTCGTCGGCCAGCAGGGGGTTCACCGGGCGGGTGCCCGGAGTCGGGGTGGGTTCGCTCATGGGCTTACGCGCCCCCCTTCTGCATGCGGGCCTTCAGCGCAGCGGCGCGGCTCTTGAAATAGTCCTTGTTGCCTGCGGACTCGGTGGCCATCAGCTGTTCATAAGCAGCCACGGCACGGTCCAGCTTGCCCGCACGCTCCGCCACGACGGCCAACTGGCCGCGCACGGCATTGCGCGAAATCTCGCTCACCGAATTTTCCAGCCCTTCCAGCACGGTCAGGGCCTCGGCGTCCTTGCCCGCCTGCGACAGGGCCTGCGCACGGCCGATTCGGGCCACCACGCCGGTGGCGCCGTCGGCGGCGGCCAGGCGTTCCCAGGCCGAAGCGGCTTTGTCGTAGTCCTTCAGTTCCATGGCGGCGGCGGCAAGGTCCAGCAGCACGGCGTTGCGCACGCCCGACGGTGCCTTGGCCAGGAACGCCTCCAGGGCCTGCACGCGATCCGCGCCGGTCTTGGCCACGGTGATCATGCCCAGTTCGGCCTGCGCCTCGCGCGCCTTTTCGGCGGCCCACCAACGGTAGCCCGCGCCGGCACCGGCGGCCAGCACCAGCACGCCGAGCCCGGCGGCGATGGTGCGGGCGTTGTCGAGCACGAAGCGCAGCAGCGGCGCGGCCTCGCCAGACACCTCGCCTTGCAGCGGCTGGGGAATTACAGGTTGCTGCTGGGCGCGCGGCAGGCCTTTGCGGATTGTGTTCTCCGACATGCGAATTGCTCCTTGGAATGCGGCGCGGGGCCGCTTTATGGCTGGAAATCGCAAAGCCCGATACTTCTACGTTCCCATTACAGAAATGTCAAAAGGATTCCGGGCGGAGGCCGGTTTCTCGCGGCCCGTATGGGCTTGCGGGTTTTGACAAGGTATTTCCGCCCCTGCCTGCGGCGCCGCCCGCGCGAATCATGCAAGCCGTATTGCGTGATGCGCGCGGGGGCCATCCCGCCCATGAAGCGCCGTCATGATGGCAGACGTTCCGCATGCCCGCGCCGCACCAGCTTTCCCCTCCTGCGCTCACCCCCTGCACGAACGGAGGACATGCATGCCACAACGACGGAAAGACGTACCGCCGCGGCCCTTCCGCACGCCCGAGGGGGCATACTGTTGCGTTGCCGGGGGGCTGCGGCTATAGCAATCTTTCGCAACCTTCACCGCGTTCCGCCACCACACGGAACGCCAGAGCGCCGGAGCCGCCATGAGCACGCAGAACATTTCTTCCGCCCCCGGCACCACACAGGACATCGCCACGGGCGACATCGTCCAGTTGGTCGAATCCATGGGCAAGCGCGCCAAGGCAGCCGCCCGCAAGCTGGCCGCCGCGGCCCCCGCCGCCAAGATCGACGCCCTGATCCGCCTGGCCGGGCTGCTGGAATCGCGCGAGGCCGACATCCTGGCCGCCAACGCCAAGGACCTTGCCGCCGCCGAAGCGGCAGGCAT
>NZ_VSMK01000076.1 GCF_011682075.1 Nitratidesulfovibrio liaohensis | reverse complement strand
GGCTCCACGACCGGCGGCCTGGCAAGGGCAGCACGGGAATGCCCGCCGCCGCCGCCTCGCGCGCCAGGGGCGCGCCCGCCGGACAGGCCACCACCACCGAAAACCCGTCACTGTGATGCAGCGCACGGGCCAGGTAGAACACCTGCAACTGGCCCCCGCGCAACTCGCGGCCCAGGTCCAGCAGAATGATGTGCATGGTGGTGTCGGTGGTCATTTGTTTTGTCCGATGCTCTCTTATCGTTCAACAACGGTTATTGGCATGCACTCCGCACCGGAACACTACTCCGCAAAGCGAATTGTATCCATCCCGATGCCTTTCTTGCAAAAGGACAATACCGTCGTGCCAATGCTGCAAGGCGCGTTCGCGCGACAGGATTTTCGTTCTCCGGCAAGGAAGATGAGCCTTTTTGCGAAGGGAGCGTACTCTTCTTGTACGTGACCGGAGCAAAAGGCGAAATCTGACGCTCTGCTCTCGATGGCCGTAAGACTCGCAAGCTCGTCTAACGGCCACGCTTCGCGCCCTTTGGGTCGGTCAGCCGGAGGGCGAAAGGACGGAGCGCGAACGTGCCTAAAAAGGAACCCCGTGCCCCATCAAATCCGCCTGGAGCAGCGCCCGCAACCGGCGCGAAACCGGTCCGGGGCGGCCATCGGCCACGGGCCGGCCTTCGTAGGCCACCACGGCCACGCAGTCCGAGCTGGTGCCCAGCACCAGGATTTCGCGGGCGGCGTGCAGCTCTTCCTCGCGCACCTTGCGGAAGCTGACGGGCAACTCGCCCTGGGCCAGTTCCACGGCGCGCAGCACGGTGGTGCCCGCAAGGGCGTTGGTGAACTCCGGCACCACCAGGGTGCCGGTATGGTCCACCAGGGCCACGTTGGCGATGGCGGTTTCTGCCAGGAAGCCCTCGTCGTCGAACGAGAAGGGCACGTCCATGCCGCGTTCGTGCGCCTCGCGGGTCATGAGCACGTTGGGCAGGTAGTTGGCGTTCTTGATGCGCGCAAGGTACCCCTGCTTGGCGGGGATGGAACTGCGGAAGGCGGTCAACCCCTTGTCGAACCACGCCTCCGGCTTGGGGGTGAAATGGTAGGCGGCCACGTACAGGCTGGGTTCCGGGCATTCGGCGGGGTCGATGCCGAAGCCGCCGGGGCCGCGCCCCACCAGCACGCGGATGGAGCCGTCGGCCTCGCCGCCCGCCTTGGCCACCTCGATGATGATCTCGCGCAGGCGCTCCCACGTGCACGGTGGGGCAAGGTACAGCCCGGCGGCGGAACGGCGCATGCGCTCAAGGTGCGCGTCCAACTGGTAGATGCGGCGGTGCAGGTACTTCATGCTCTCGAAGATGCCGTCGCCCCGATGGGCAAGGTGGTCGTCGAGGGGCATGAGCATCAGGCGCGGGTTGCGGCATATGGCGCCCACGCGGTGCTCGTAGAAAGCGATGATGCCCGCTTCGCCGGGGCGTTCGCGGGACAGCAGGCGGGTGACGTAGGCGTCGGTATCAAGCACGGGGATCACGGCGTGACCACTCCTTATGGCGGTGGGTGGCGATGGGGCCGCGCGCCAGCGGGAAACATCCCCCTGCGCCGGGCGGACGCGCGGCCACCCGTCCGGTCTGCAATGCCGGGACCGGATGGCCGCGTGATGGGTTCATGATGTCGGACGTTGGCCCTAGCGCAGGAAGAGTTGCGGATCACGCACCTTCAGCAGGTCCCGCTCCACCAGCGCCTCGGCAATCTGCACGGCGTTCAGGGCCGCGCCCTTGCGGATGTTGTCGGAAACGATCCACATGTTCAGGCCGTTGGCGATGGTCTCGTCCTCGCGGATGCGGCCCACGAAGGTGTCGTCCTCGCCTGCCGCGTCGATGGGCATGGGGTACATCTTCTGGGCGGGGTTGTCGTACACCCGCACGCCGGGGGCCTGCGCAAGGATGGCGCGGGCCTCCTTGGCCGAAAGCTTGCGCTCGGTCTCGATGTTCACCGACTCGGAATGGCCGTAGAAGACAGGCACGCGCACGCAGGTGGCGGTAACCTTCACGGAGGGATCCTCCATGATCTTCACGGTTTCCAGCACCATCTTCATTTCTTCCTTGGTGTAGTCGTTGTCCATGAAGACGTCGATCTGCGGCAGGCAGTTGAAGGCGATGCGGTGCGGGTACACGGCAACGTCCGGCTCCTGCATGTTGAACATCTGCCGCACCTGCTTTTCCAGTTCGTCAATGGCCTTCTGCCCGGTGCCGGAAACGGCCTGGTAGGTGGAAACCACCACGCGGGTGATTTTGGCCGCGTCGTGCAGCGGCTTCAGCGCCACCACCATCTGGATGGTCGAGCAATTGGGGTTGGCGATGATGCCGTTGTGCGCGGCAAGGGCGTGGGCGTTCACTTCGGGCACCACCAGAGGGCAGCGCTCGTCCATGCGCCACGCGCTGGAGTTGTCCACCACCACGCACCCGGCCTGCACGGCATGGGGGGCAAACTTCTCGGAGGTGGAACCACCCGCCGAGAACAGGGCGATGTCCACGCCCCGGAAGGATTCTTCGGTCAGTTCGCGCACGGTCAGTTCGCCGCCCATGAAGGGCACCTTGTTGCCTGCGGAACGGGCCGAGGCGAAGGGAATGACCTCCGCCGCGGGAAATTCGCGCTGTTCCAGCGTGTTCAGCATTTCGCGGCCCACCGCCCCGGTGGCCCCGCACACGGCGACGACAAGTCTTTCCTTGGACATGATTCACTCCTTGCACTTGGAGGCGGACACAAGCCCGATTTCACTTACAGGCTCTCGCCTTCCCTGCCCCGGCGCAGCCCGCGCCGGGGTGCCGCCCATGGCGACCGCCCGCCATGTCGGCAACGGATGCAGCAACCCGCCGCATGGGCCTTCCCCCCTCGGAAAAGGCCCGGCTACCCCTGCCATCACCCTGCCGGAATGCTTGCACCTGCCGCGCGCCGCTCTTGCCGGGAAATGTCCCTGACGAGGCCTGCCACGCAGCCGGAATTGCCCACCATATGCCGAGGCGCGGCGGAACGCAATTGACCGCGCCGCGCCGGGTGCGGGAGCTTACCCCCAGCTAGAAACGGCGGACAAGAAACACGCCCACGGCCACCAGCACCAGCCCGGCAAAGCGCACCAGCCCCAGCGGGCGTTCCGGGTAGCCCAGCAGACCGAAGTGATCCAGGGTCACCGATGCCGCCATCTGCCCGGCCAGCACCAGCGCGATCATGGCCGTGGCTCCCAGGCGCGGGGCCAGAAAGGTGACCACGGTGACGAAAAACGCGCCCAGCAGGCCGCCCGTCCACTGCCACGCCGACGACGTGGACACCGAAGGAAACGGAATGCGCGCCGCCAGCACGTACAGGGCCAGTGCCGCCGTGCCCACGGTGAACGAAATCAGCGAGGCCAGGGCCGGATGCCGCGCCCAGCTTGCCTGCAATGCCGCATTGATGCCCGCCTGCGTGGGCAGGGTTGCCCCGGCCAGCAGGGCCAGCACGATCCACACCATCTGTCCCATACGCCCTCCCGGCGTGTCATCGCCTGATGTGACCGGGATGGTGCGCCGTAACGCCGCCATCCGCGATATGTCCCGGCGCACCCGGAAACCTTGGGAGCGCCCTCCATGCTGCCAGAAAACCCCGTAAAAGGGGCTTCGGGGGAGCAGGGCATTCCGCTCCCCCGAAAAATATCGTTTATCCCGGCCAGATTCCGGCCCCGTCCTACCTAGGCAGGCAGACCCGGCATGAACAGGCACGAACGGGGCTGAATCTGCTCGACAGGCCCGTTACCCGGCCCTGCACCCTACCCCGGCCCGTCCTGCAGGTCGGCCACCAGCGGTAGGTCCGCCTCCAGAAACGGCAGGCGCATGGCCTCGTCCCAGGTCAGCCACGCAAAGCGGTGGCCCTCCAGCGCGGTGACCGTGCCGGTGAACCCGGTCACGTGAAAGAAGTGCAGTTCCACCGACAGGTGCGGATAGTCGTGCCGCACGGTGCGCCAGAAGGCGGCCCGCACCGGGGTTACGCCCAGTTCCTCGCGCAGTTCGCGGGTCAGGGCGTCCTCCGGGGCCTCGCCCGGCTCGATCTTGCCGCCGGGAAACTCCCAGAACCCCGCCTGCGGCTTGCCCTCCGGGCGCTCCACGGCCAGGAACCGTTCGCCGTCCCACAGGATGCCCGCCACCACGGCGATGCGCCGGGCGGGGGACGGTGCAGGGCGGTTCCCGGCATCCTCCACCGGGGTATCGCCTGCCGCCTTCAACGGCGCCGTGCCCATCTTACGTGCCCTCGACGGTAAGCGCCGCCCGACGCGTTTCCAGGTCGGCAATCACCGCTTCCAGTTCGCTCATCTTTTCGAACAGTTCCTCGCCCTGCCGCTGCAATTCGCCGAAGCGCTTCAGCAGTTCCGTGGTCCGCGCGGCATCGGCGTACACCGCCGGGTCGGCCAGGGTCTGTTCCACCTCGGCCTGTTCGGCCAGCGACGTTTCCAACTGCCTTTCCAGCTTGGCGTAGGCATCCTGCCGGGGCTTCAGTTCCTTGTACAGGGCGTTGCGCTGCTCGGCCTGCTCGCGCTTGATGCGCTTCATGTCGTCGCGCGACAGCGATGGCGCATCGCGCCGGGCCTCGCCCGCGCCGGACGCCAGACTGCCGGTGTCGCCCTGCTGGCGGCGCGCCGCATCGTATTCGTCGAACCCGCCCTCGTACACCGTGATGCCGCCGGGCGACAGCGCCCATATCTCGTCGGCCACGCTGGACAAGAGGTGCCGGTCGTGGGCCACCATCAGGATGGTGCCCTCGTAGCTCTGCAAGGCCTCCACCAGCGCCTCGCGGCTTTCCAGGTCCAGATGGTTGGTGGGTTCGTCCAGTACCAGGAAGTTGCAACGGGCCAGGAACAGCGTGGCCAGGATCAGGCGGCTCTTTTCACCGCCGGAAAGCTCGCCCACCACCCGGTCGAAGTAGCTTTGTCCCAGCAGGAACAGCCCGAGCACGCTCATCAGTTCCTCTTCCGTGGTGCGCGGGTCGGACAGGCGGCGGATTTCGCTCAGCACCGTGCCTGAAGGGTTCAGCGTCTCCAACTGGTGCTGGCTGAAAAAGCCCATGCGCACCAGCGTGCCCATGACCACCGTGCCGCCGCTCTTTTCCAGCTTGCCGCCGATGACCTTCAGCAGCGTGGACTTGCCGCAGCCGTTGGGACCGGCCAGCGCGATCTTCTGGCCCCGATAGATATTGAAGGTCAGGCTGGGCCACAGCCCGGTGCCGTCCGGAAAGGCGTATTCCAGATCCACCACGCTGAGGATGGTCTTTTCCGCCCGCGCCGGTTCCGGCCACGAAAAGTCCAGCTCGCGTCGCTTCTGCTCCGGCCTGTAGTTTTCCAGTTCCTTTTCCAGCTTCTTGGCCATCTTCTGGCGCGAACCCGCCTGCCGAGCCTTGGTGGCCTTGGCCCGGAACCGCCGCACGAAATCCATCTTGCGGGCTATTTCCTCTTGCAGGCGCTGGGCCTCGCGCTCGCGCTGGCCCTCCACCTCATCCTGCAGGGCCACGAACTGGCTGAACGTGCCGCGCCGGTACAGGGGCTTGCTGGCCCCCAGATACAAGACGTGCGTGCCCACCTTGTCCATGAACACCCGGTCGTGCGCCACGAACACCAGCGCGCCCTTGTAGTCCATCAGAAAGGCTTCCAGCCATTCCACGGCTTCCAGGTCCAGGTGGTTGGTGGGTTCGTCCAGCAGCAGCACGTCCGCCCCCGCCGTCAGCACGCGGGCCAGCTTGGCGCGCTCGCGCCAGCCGCCCGACAGCTTGCGGATGGGCAGGCTCCACTTGCGTTCCGCAAACCCCAGACCCGACAGCACCGCCCGCGCCCGGTGTTCCGGGTTGTACCCGTACACCTGCTCCAGTTCGGCTTGCTTCGCGCCCAGCCTGCGGATGGCTGCCTCGTCCCCGGCATGGGTCGCCGCCTCCCACTCCGCCCAGAAGTCGTGCCACGCGGGCAGCACGTCCAGCACCCAGTCCAGCAGGGGGCGGTCCAGCACGTCGTCGCCCAGTTCCTGCTGCACGTAGCCCAGCCGGCACCCCTTGGGCAGCAGCACCTTGCCGCTGTCCGCCGATTCCACGCCCGCAATGATGCGCAGCAACGTGGACTTGCCGCAGCCGTTGGGGCCGCACACGCACAGCCGCACGCCCGACTGCACCTCGAGCGAGAAATCGGACAGGATATCCTGCCCGTTGTAGGACTTGCCGAGACTCTGGATGGTGAAATTCATGACGGTTCCGAAGTAGAATAATTGAACATGAAGAAAGTCATGCGGGGGGAGGAAGGGGAACTTTCGGGAAAGTTCCCCTTCCTCCCCCCGCACCCCCCTCCATCCCTTCAAAGCTTTTCAATTGGGGAGACATGCAGATAGCAACACATGCCACCCTGCGCAAATTACCACCCAACTAAAAAGTTTGGGAGGGGAGGGGGTACGGGGGAGGGGCCACCCTTTCCAAAGGGTGCCCCTCCCCCGTTATGTCCTGATGTTATTCTTCAAACCCGGCGTCGTCGTCGGCAGCGGCATCAGCTGCGCCGCGCGCGGCGGCCAGGCGTTCCTGGCGGGCGGCTTCCTGCTTGCGTTCGCGGGTGCCCAGGGTGCGGAACGAGTCCCATTCATCGGAGCGTTCCTGATGCCGGGCAAAAATGAGGAACCCGGTGTGGGCGATCATGCGGTCTTCGGGGCGCAGACGGTCGGCCACGGGCTTCCAGCGGCGGATCAGGATCTCGCAGACCTCGATGTCGTCGAAGGGCCCGGTTTCCATACCGTGCAGCAGCTTGGACACCTGATCCACGGTGGGGACGAGGAAGCCCAGGGCGGCGCCCGGCTTCACGGCGCGGACCACGTGGTGCAGGTAGTCCCACGGGGTGCGCACGTCCAGGAACAGGGCGTCGGCGTCGGTCTGCTCGAAGCCGTCAATGATGTCGCGGTTGAACTGGGTGACGTTCTGGCCCACGCCCGCCCAGTCGAGGTTGCGGCGGCAGAGCTTGTAGAATTCCTCGCGCGCCTCGTAGGTGCAGACGCGGCCGGTGGGGCCGGAAAACCACGAAAGCGCCACGGTCAGGCTGCCGGAGCCGGAGCCCGCCTCGATGATGGTGCGGCCCGGACCCACGCCAAGGCGCATGCAGATGTACGCGATATCCTTGGGATAGATGATCTGGGTCTGGCGCTTCACGCCCTTGACCAGGTCGGTGATGGTGGGGCGCTGCACACGAAAGGGCACGCCCTGCCGGGTGCGGATTTCTGTGCCGTACTCGGCGGCGGCCAGGTCGGCCATGGGCAGCACGCCTTCCTGGCAGTGCAGGTCGTTGCCTTCCTCGACGCGGCGCAGATAACGCTTGCCGCGCGGGCTTTGCAGAATGACCAGATCTCCGTATGCGGGCATGGGAATTCCTCCTGAGGGTTCTGCGGCAACCGGCCCGCACGCGCGTAGCCGGGCGGCGCGCGCCGTGCGCGCGCCCGGGGCC
>NZ_VSMK01000075.1 GCF_011682075.1 Nitratidesulfovibrio liaohensis | reverse complement strand
GGGACGCCCGCCACACCCGAGGTGCGCGGGGCGGTGGCAGGTGCCGCCAGGGGGGCAGGCGAACCGGCGCGGGACGGTGCCGGGGCGGGAACGCCCGTACAGGCAACCCGCACTGCTGCAGATACGCCTGATTCGTCCGCTGTGCCCGATGCTCAGGTAGCGCCCAAGGTGTCTCCGCCCGCCCCGAAGGTGGACGGCGCCGATGCCGCCGACGAAAAGGGAACGTCCCCGGTGGCTGCGGACACGGTGGACAAGGAGACTGTGGGCCTGCCCGATGCGCCCCTTGTGGCCCAGGCGGAACAGGCCGGACAGGCGGGACAGGCGGAACAGGCCGGACAGGCCGGACAGGCGGGACAGGCGAAACAGGCAGGTCAGGCCGCGCAGCCAAGGCAGCCGGGTCAGCCCGGTCAATCTGTGCAGACGGCGGAAGCTGCCCAGGCCGTCGAACCTCGCCAGGGTGCCGCATCGGCCTCGCGCGGCATCAGGCTGTTCAACACCATAGAGTTCAGGGGACCGCTGAAGAACCTGCCCAAGTGGGACCGGGTGCTGAACGTGGACCGCAAGACGCCGGGGCTGATTCCGGAACGGGCGCTGGGCGGGCGCAATGCCCTGTGGGGCGACCTGAAGGCCGAATGGCGCGGCCTGTCCACCATGGACAAGCTGCGCAACGTGAATTCCCTGTTCAACCAGTGGCCCTACCGGCTGGACAGCGAAGTATGGGGAGTGGTGGACTACTGGGCGGCGCCCATCGAATTTCTGCGCAAGTCGGGCGACTGCGAAGACTACGCCATCACCAAGTATTTTGCCCTGAAGCAGCTTGGCGTGCCCGCTTCGGACATGCGCATAGTCATCCTGCTGGACTCCATCCGCAGGTTGGCCCATGCCATTCTGGTGGTGTATACGGGGGGCGACGCCTACGTGCTGGACAATCTGTCCAATGTGGTGCTGTCGCACCAGCGCTACGGGCACTATGTGCCGCAGTACTCGATCAACGAAGAATACCGATGGGCGCATATCCCAATCAGGGGCGGCCCGGGCACCCGAAGAATGCAGTAGGGCTGCTCTGAATTGTCCTTTCGCCCGTATTTGGAAACAACCCCTAGAGTGCATCAACATTGAAAACTGCTGTCGGGAAATATCCCGGCGACGCAAGAAGCATCGCCCGCCCCGATTGTAAAATCTGTCCAGACCGCGGAGGACCCATGGCAGAGAACAGCGCATCGACAGGCACGCCGGACCGCGACAGACCCGCTGGCCGTTCGCGGCTTCTGTGGTTCGGCATCGTGGTGCTTGGGGTTACCGTGGCTGCCGCCACGGTGGGTGCCTACTGGAACATCTCCGACGCACGGCACAAGCTGGAGGCGGACATTGCACAGCGCCAGTCCGTGCTTACGCTGGCCCGCGTGGAGTCCGTGAACCTGTGGCTGGATTCCATGACCGAGCAGGGAGCCCGGCTGATCAATGCCGACCTGTTCCGTCTGTTCGCTTCGGAAGTGAACCAGTTGGACGGTGACGTGGGCCTGCTGCTGAACAAACCTGGGCAAGGGCCCGGTCAGGACGCGGACAAGGCGCCCCAGTCCGGAAAGAACGGCGGCAAGCCGGGTGCCACCCAGGGCGCCGGTGCCGGAGATGACGACATCTCGCAACTGGCCGCGCAGCTGCCGCTGATGCGTAACCTGCTGCGCGAGTTCGTGACCTATTCCGACTTCGTGTCCGGGCGCATCGTGAACACCCGCGCCCAGACCTACATTTCCACCGACGCCACCCCCGTGCCGCTGAACGAGGACCAGCAGGCCGCCATCCGCACCGTGCTGGAAACGGGCAGGATGCGCTTCTCGCATGCCCGTTCCACCCAGACCGGGCTGGTGCTGGACCTGTTCATGCCCATCCTGCCGCCCCAGTTCGAGGCGGCCACCGGCGCGCGTCCCGTGGCGGTGCTGATGCTGTCCAAGATCATCTCCGGCAAGGTGGGCGAGTTTCTGGCCGCCTCGCCGCTGGTGGAGAAGGGGCAGGTTTCGCGGTTGGTGCAGCGCACCCCGCGCGGCTTCGAGGAAATCGCCCCTTCGGCCCAGGAAGGGCTGAAGAACGTGCCCGCGCCCGCCTTTGCCGAAACGGGTGACATGCCCTTCATGCGGCGCGTCTCCGTGGACAGCGGCACGCAGGTGTACTCCACCGGGCGCAAGGTGCCGAACCTCGAATGGTGGACCGTGGAGGAAATTCCCGCCGATCTGGCCTTGGCCCGCCTGGCCGAGCGCGAGCGCACCGTGGTGGGGCTGGCCGTGCTGTGCACCCTGCTGCTGGTGGTCATGCTGGCCTCGCTGTGGTGGTGGCTGGTGGGCCGCGAGCAGCGCGAAATCGCCCGCGATTTCAAGGCGCTGTTTGAAGTCATCGACGACCAGAAGCAGTTGCTTGACGGCATCAACTCGGCCATGACGCACCCGGTCTCGCTCACCGACGACCAGAGCGTGTTCCAGTACGTCAACCGCGCCTTTGCCCGCGCCGTGGGCCGCAGCCCGGAAGAGCTGCTGGGCATGGACATGCAGGCGGTATTCGGCTTCGACACCGCGCGCCGCATCACCGCGCCCGACGCTCAGGTGCTGATGGGCGGCGACCCGGCCACGGTGAACGAGGTGGTGTACCTGCAATCGCACAAGCGCCATTTCCAGATCGTCAAGGCTCCGCTGTTCGGCCCCGATGGCAGGCAGGTGCGCGGCGTGGTTTCGGTGTTCCACGACATCACCGACCTGGTCGAGGCGCAGGAACGCAACCGGCGGGTGGTGCAGCAAACCATTGATGCGCTGGTGCGGGCCATCGAGCAGACCGATCCGTATCTGGCGGGCCATTCGCGCCTGATGGGCATTGCGGCCAGCCTGACCGCGCGGGGGATGGGGCTTGGCGAGCGCGACGTGGCCACGGTGGAGGCGGCGGCCAACCTTTCGCAGGTGGGCAAGATGTTCGTGCCGCGCGACATCCTGAACAAGCCCGGCAAGCTCACGGCGCAGGAAAAGCAGGAGATGGAACGCCACGTGGAATACACACGCGACGTGCTGTCCTCCATCGAATTCGACCTGCCGGTGCTGCCCGCCATCATCCAGATGAACGAGCGGCAGGACGGCAAGGGCTACCCCGAAGGCCTTGCCGGCGAGCAGATATCCGCCCACGCCCGCATTCTGGCCGTGACCAACGCCTTCTGCGCCATGCTGCGGCCCCGTTCGTACCGACCGGCAATGCCGCTGGAGAAGGTGCTGGATGCCCTGGAAAGCCAGACCGACAGTTACGACGTGAACGTGGTGCACGCCCTGCGCGATGTGCTGGACACCCCGGCGGGCGAGCGGCTGATGGGCCAGATCGGCGGGCCTGCCGCCGGTGGGGCCAACGGCGAGGCCTAGCGAAAACGTGTTCCGCCGCCTGCGCGGCGGGCGGAATCCCTGCGATGCACAACAAGGGGGGCGCCATGCGGCGCCCCCCTTCATGTTGCGTGTACGGTTTCCGCGCGAGCCGTCGGGGCAGGCTGACGACGGGGCGTGCCACGCAACCGGTGCGGCGTCGGCAGCAGGTCGAGTGGCCTCAGGCCACGGGCGTGTCGTGCAGCGAGGCCACGAATTCCTTCACCCGCGTTTCGATGGCGTCACGTATGCGGCGGGCGGCGTTCATGCGCTGCTCTTCATCGCCGACCAGTGCGGCGGGGTCGTCGAAGGGCCAGTGATGGCGGCGGACCACGCCGGGGAACAGGGGGCACTGCGCTTCGCCCTCGGCGCACACGGTGACCACATGGTCATACATGCGCCCCTGGGGGAACAGCTCGAACACAGAACGGGCCGTGGCGCCCGAAATGTCCATGCCCACCTCTTGCATGGCCTTCACGGCCAACGGATTGAGGGGGCCGGGCTCCAGCCCCGCGCTCTCCACCAGAAAGGCCTCGCCCCCGTGCTTGCGCAGGAAGGCTTCGGCCATCTGGCTGCGGGCGGAATTGTGCACGCAAAGGAACAGGACTCGGATGACCTGCATGGCTGCCTCCATTTGGCTTTTTGGCAAAATGACATATTTGCGTGACGGAATGGCGACGCCATGAAAAAACGCCGGAGCCCGCAGGCCCCGGCGTATCAATCGGCAATGAATGCGACATGCGCCCCGTCAGGTGCGCCCTGTCAGGTGCGCCCTTCGTGTGGCAGACCGTCCGCGATCAGGCGCGCATCTCGGCGGTCAGGCGGCGCAGGTCGCCCGCCAGCCCGGCCAGGTCGTGCACCGCCGTGGCGGAGCGGGACATGATCTGCGCGGTGTCCTGGGCGATCATGTTCACCTCTTCGGTGGACCGGCTGATCTGCTCGCTGGCGGCGGACTGTTCTTCCGACGCCGTGGCGATGGAGCGCACCTGGTCGGCGGTCTGGTCCACCATGGTCACTATTTCCTTCAGCGCACCGCCGGATTTTTCGGTGAGTTCGGTGGAACGCACCACCGCGTCCACGGCAGCCGCCGTGGCCTGCACGTTGTCGCGCGCGCCGGACTGGATGGAGGCGATGGCCTGCCCCACCTCGCGGGTGGCGCCCATGGTCTTTTCGGCCAGCTTGCGCACCTCGTCGGCCACCACGGCGAATCCGCGTCCGGCGTCACCGGCGCGGGCCGCTTCGATGGCGGCGTTCAGCGCCAGCAGGTTGGTCTGGTCGGCGATGTCCTCGATGACCTGCATCACCCGGCCAATGTCCTCGGCCTGGCGGCCCAGCCCTTCCATGTTGGCGCGCAGGTCCACGGCAAGATCCCGCACGCCGGAGATGGCCTGCACCACGTCGGCCACCAGGTGTTCGCCTTCGTCGGCCTTGGCCCGCGCGCCCTCGGCGTTGGCCGCCGCCTGCGAGGCGTTGTGGGCCACCTCCAGCATGCTGGCGTTCATCTGCTCCATGGCTGTGGCCGTCTCGGAAGCGCGGGCGCGCTGCCTGTCGGCGCCGCCGTTGGCATCCTGCACCTGGCGGGCCAGTTCTTCCGCCGCAGTGGCCACCTGGCGGGCGATGGCGTCGGCCTGCTCGGCCACGCGGGTGATGGCGGCATGTTGGGCTTCTGTGCGGGCCTGCTGGGTGCGCAGGTCGGTGACGTCGGCGTAGATGGTGAAGGCCCCGATAAGCGTGCCGTCAAGGTCGTACAGCGGGGCCACATCCACCTGGGCGTGCACGGTCTTGCCGGTTTCGGTGGTCAGGTCCACGCTCAGGTTGCATTCGGCGCCGCCGCTCTTCAGGCAGCGGCGGGTGGCCATGTCGTCCACTTCGCGGCCATACACGAAGCGGTCCAGCTGCCTGCCCTCCCAGTCCTTCGGGGTGCCGGGGCGCTCCAGCAGTTGCACCAGCGCATCGTTGGTAAACAGCACCTTCTCGTCGGGCGAGCTGATGGCAAAGGGCATGGTCATGCCGTTCAGCACGCCCTGGGTGAAGCCGAGCTTGTTCTTCATCTCGGCCACCATGGCGTTGACGGCACCAATGGTGTCACCCACGGCGTCGCGCGCCTCGTAGCGCATGGTGGCGGAAAAATCGCCCGATGCCACGGTGCGGGCATAGGCGGCCAACTGCCCCATGGGCTTCATCAGTTCGCGCACCAGCAGCCACACGAACAGCACCGCCAGCGCCAGCGCGGCCACGCCGCCGCCCGCCGTCCAGCGCAGCATGTCGGTGTCCGCGCCCTGCAACATCTCGTCACGGGTCATGGCCACGGCCAGATACATGTCCCACGGCTCGAAATAGCGCACGTAGCCCACCTTTTGGCCCTGATACTCCCATTTCAGGAACCCGTTGCGGGTTTCCATCATTTGCTTGCCGTAGGCATCTTGCAGAATGTTGGTGCCGGTGCGGGTGGGGTGCAGCACGCGGGTGCCGTCGGGCGCAAAGATGAAGGTGTAGCCGCGCCCGCCCACATGGGCCTGGCCGAACATGGTGCGAAAGGCTTCGGTAAGCAGGGGTTCGCCCACGAACAGCGCACCCACGACCTTGCCGTAGGCGTCCTTCACCGGGCGGTAGTGGGCGCGGAAAGGCTTGCCCATGACCATGGCCCGGCCCGTGTAGTCGTTGCCCGCGGCAATGGCCTTGTATACGGGGCTGGAGTCGGGGATGTAGGTGTCGATGGCGCGTTTGCCCCGGGCATCGGTGATGGTGGTGGCCACGCGCAGCAGCTTGCCGGGCAGCAACACGAACAGGGTGGCGTCGGAACCCACGGTGCGCTTGTGCTTCTCCACCAGCGAGTTGGGCGAGAAGGACAGGGGCATGCCGTCGCTGCTCAGTTCAAAATCCGGCACGGACACGGAGGACGTGGCCCCGGTGGTCTGGTCCGTCACCTGATGCATGGCCGCGCCGGACGCACTGATGTGCAGTTCGCCCTGGCCCAGCAGTCCGCTGGCCAGCGCTTCCAGGCTGTTGTGCAACGCTTCGCCGCCAATGCGGTCCTGCATGGCCGCCACGTCGCACATGACATCCATGAACCCGGCAAGGTTGTCGTGCCCCAGCCTGTCCAGCGTGCCCTGAGTGCGCCAGGCCACCAGGCCGGACAGGAACACAATGGTACACAGCACCACCCCGATGACCCCGGAATACATCTTGGTGGTGATTCTGAGTGTGTTAAGACGCATTGTCGTCGCCTCCCGTTGGTGATCCCCCAAAAGTCCGTAAGGCCCCACTTCTCCGCTGGGGGATTGCCCCATTTTTCACAAGAGGTCAATCGATTTTTGCGTACGCAAGCTTTGCAGTATTTTTATAAGATATTGTAATTAATAGTAAAAAAATAGACAGGGAGAGTCTGGGCCCGTGACGGATGGCTGTGTGCGGTGTCGAACAAATGCGCAACGGCCCGGCGGGGTGCCGGGCCGTTGCATGGTGTCTTGCCGGAAAGGATGGATGCGCGGCGCGGTGGTGGGGCGCCGTGGCCGGGGTTAGTTCACGTTTCCGGTGTCGTCCGGGAGGAGGCCTCCCGGGGTGATGCCTTCCGTGGCGGGTGTTGCGTGGGCCAGGGCGGCCATGCGTTTCACCTGTCGGCACACGCCCATGACCAGGTCGAATTCGTGGCGGCGCAGCCGGGTGCGACCCAGAAAGCGGCGTACCGGCATCATGAAGTAGTCCGGATTGTCGGCGCGCAGGTAGTCGATGGCCAGCAGGGTGTCGCGCAGGGTGTCGTGCAAGAGTTCCAGTTCCGCGTGGTTGGCCAGGCGCGAATCCGGGGCGGGGCCGGGGCGGAAGGGGTGTGCCGCCGTGCCCTTCAGGCATTCGTACAGCACCACCAGCACCGCCTGGGCCAGGTTCAGCGACGAGGCCTCCGGCGCGGTGGGAATGGTCAGCAGGCGGTGGCAGTGCTCTATTTCGTCATTGGTCAGTCCCCGGTCTTCCGGGCCGAACACCACGGCCACCCGGTCGCCCCCGGCCAGCACCGGGCAGGCCTCTGCCGCCGCGCGCTCGGGTGAAAGCAACTCGCGTCGCCAACCGCCCGTGCGCGCCGTGGTGCCGAACACCACCGCGCAGC
>NZ_VSMK01000074.1 GCF_011682075.1 Nitratidesulfovibrio liaohensis | reverse complement strand
CAGCAGGCGGCGCAGCGAACGCGGCGCACGACTGGGGGCGCGGCCGTGTACCGGGCGGTCGGGGGCGGCGGCGCTGGGGTGCCCGTCGGAGGTTGTCGGGTGTGCGTTCATTGCAGTGTCGCGAATTCGCCGTCGCGGATGGTCAGGATGAACGAGCGGCGGTGCACGTCGCCGTACCGGTCAAGGCTGATGGGGCCAAGCACGCCGGTAAGGTTGCGGACTTCGGGAAGGGTTGCGCGCAGTCTGGACGGGTCGCCTCCGGCCCGGGCCAGGGCGTCGCCCAGAACCATGATGGCCTCGTAGGCGAAGGCCGCCGCGAAGTTGGGTACCCAGCCGAAGCGTGCCGCGTAGGCGGCGTGGAAGTTGCGGAAGGCGTCGTCGTCGAGGTCGGCGGCATAGGCATGGGCGAAGACGATGCCCTCCACGTCGCGGCCGCCCGCCAGTATCAGTTCGCGGGTGTAGCCCCAGGAAGAACTGTACAGCGCGGGAAAGAACTTGTCGCGGTGAAAGGCCTGGGCGGCCATGGCCACGTCGCGCGCCGGGCACACCAGCAACACGCCGGAGGCGGCCGACTGCCGGGCGTGGCGAAGTGCCTGGGCAAATTCCTGCCGGTCGGCGGTGGCATAGGGCAGGTCGGCGGCCACGGTGCCGCCCAGTTCGCGGAACCGGGTGGCGAATGCCTCGGCAAAGGGGGTGGAGAAGGGGGCGTTGGCGGTTTCGCGCACAATGGCCACCTGGCGCAGGCCCGTGGCGCGGGCATACGCGGCCAAAGCCTCGGCCCAGGTGGTGTTGGCCGGAATGACACGGAAGAAGCTGTCCTCCTTGCCTTCCAGGGCGGGGGCGCTGGTGGTGGGAGAGATCAGCGGCACCCCGGCGGCTTCCCAAAGGGGCAGGGTTGCCACGGTCTGGCCGCTGGTCATGTGCCCCACTCCCACCTGTACCTTGCGGGCAAGCAGCCGGGTGACCGCCGCGCGTGCCTCGTCGGGGGTGGAGCCATCATGCTCGGCCACCAGTTCAAGGCGGCGTCCGGCCACGCCCCCTGCGGCGTTCAGGTGTTCGACGGCAAGTTGCGCGCCGTTGCGACCCTGTACGCCCAGGTCGGAGGTAAGGCCTTCGAGTTGCCCGACAAAGCCTATGCGCACGGTGGCCGGTTCGCGCGTCAGGACCAGCGTGACCGCCACGGCCATGCCGACGAGGGCCACTGCGGCCATGACGATCATGGTGACACGACGCGAACGCCACGGACGACTGTCCGGTTCGGTGTCCCGGTGTCGGCCACTTTCGTGGGCCAGGGGGGGGCCCTGGGCAGGGGCACTCCCTTGGGCGGGGGCGTCGTGGTCTGGTTGCGCCATGTGACCTCTCGCTATGGGCGATGCGCCGAAATTCTATAGTGGGCGGGGGGGAAAGTCCATGGGGCTGACAGTGGCGCACGCGGTGGCACGCCCGTTGGCTGCGGGGCGAGGGACGGTTGCGGGGGCGGTGGAAAGGCCGGTGGCGAGTGTGCCTTTGCGCCGTTCCTGTGGACGCGCCGGGCGGGCTCTGGCACCATGAGGCCGCGCGGCCACCACCGGGCTGCATGGTGCCGCCGCCGGGCCGCGCAAGGGAGTTCCCATGTCCACGCCCCTGACTCACGTGACGGACGCGGGTGATGCCGCTGGCGCCGATTCCGGTGCGTTCCGGCTGGAATTGGCAGCCGACGAGCGGACATGGTTGCTCGACCTTGCCCGCTGGGCCGTGCTGCATCGGCTGGCGGAAGCCGGGGCCACGCAAGGCGGGGCGACCGGTGCAGATGGTCCGACCGGTTCCGGCGGCCCGGATGCCTCCGAGGTGCCCGCGCCACCCCCCGGCGTGCTGCATCGCTCTCTGGGTGCCTTCGTCACCTTCAAGAAGGACGGCCACCTGCGCGGCTGCATCGGCTCCATGGTCGGCGACGGGCCGCTGTACCTCACCGTGGCCCGCATGGCCCGCGCGGCGGCCTTCGAGGATCCGCGCTTTCCGCCGGTGACCGCCGCCGAGGCACCCTCGCTGGAACTGGACATTTCCGTGCTCGGTCCGCTCACCCGCTGTCCGGACCCTTCCCTGGTGCGGGTGGGGCGGCACGGGCTGCTGGTGCGCCAGGGCTATCGTTCCGGGGTGCTGCTGCCCCAGGTTCCGGTGGAATGGGGCTGGGACCGGGAAACCTTCCTGGCCCAGACCTGCCGCAAGGCGGGGCTGCCATCCGATGCATGGCGGGATGCGTGGCAGGACGGGCGCACCGAACTGTATTGGTTCGAGGCGGAGGTGTTCGGCGACCTGTAACACCGGCCTGTCGCTGTGCATACCTCCCTGGTCTTACCCTCCCTGTCTTCCGTTCCCGGCCGACGCACTTCCGCCGCGCCAGCCCGTTCCGCCGGTCGTTCCGTCGGTCCGTTGCGCCGGGCCGGGTGGCCCCCGCCCTCGGGCATGTCCGGTCGCAACTGGCCGCACCCGTACCTGGGCGCGGGCGCCCGCTCGCCTCGTTGACAGTGCCCACGCGCGGGCGTAGTCCACACCTTCCGGCCTTTGTCTCCTGCACGGGCATCCCGCCCGCAGGCAGTCCCCTTTCCGCCCTACATCCGGCGCGGCGTTTTCCGCTTGCGTCCGCAGGAGTACTGCGTGCAGCGCATACCCGATCTGCCCACCATTCCCAACAGGCCCATGTACATCTTTCTGCTTGTGCTCACCGTGGCCAACGCTGTCGGGTACCAGGGGTGGAGCACGCTCTACACCAACTTCGCCGTGCACGAGGCGGGGCTTACCGGCGCGCAGAACGGCCTTGTGCAGTCCCTGCGCGAGGTGCCGGGCCTGCTGTCCATCGGGGTCATCCTGCTGTTGCTGGTACTGCGCGAACATCGCCTGGCCGCGCTTTCGGTGGTCATGCTGGGGGCGGGAGTGCTGGCGGCCGGGTTCTTTCCGTCGTTCGGGGGCATCGTGTTCACCACCATGCTCATGTCCTTCGGGTTTCACTACTTCGAAACCACCAACCAGTCGCTGATCCTGCAATACTTCGACGTGCGCACCGCGCCGTTGATCATCGGGCGGTTGCGCGGGCTCAACGCCGGGGGCAACCTGGCCATCGGCGCGGTGATCTTTCTGGCCGCCGGGGTGCTGCCCTTTTCCGGCCTGTTCGCCATCTCGGGCGGGCTGGCGATACTGGCCGGGCTGTGGGCGCTGACGCAAGACCCGCGCGCGCAGGGGCTGCCGGTGCAGCGGCGGGGCATGGTCATGCGCAAGCGCTACTGGCTGTTCTACCTGCTTACCCTGCTGGGCGGGGCGCGGCGGCAGATATTCATCGTGTTTTCGGCCTTTCTGCTGGTGGAACGGTTCGAATTCGGCGTGCGCGAAATGACGCTGTTCTTCATGCTGAACAATGCGGTGAACTGGTTCCTGAATCCGCTCATCGGCAAGGCCATCAACGCCGTGGGCGAGCGCAGGCTGCTGGTGATGGAGTGCCTGTCGCTGGCGGGCATCTGCCTGGCCTACACCGTGGTGGAGGCCCGCTGGCTGGTGGGCCTGCTGTACGTGCTGGACCAGATATTCTTCAATTTCATCGTGGCCGTGCGCACCTACTTCCAGAAGATAGCCGACCCGGCCGACATCGCCCCCAGCATGGCCGTGAGCGTGGCGGTGAACCACGTGGCGGCGGTGGTGGTGCCCGTTGTTGGCGGCATGTTGTGGATGATGGACTTTCGCATTCCGTTTTATCTGGGGGCCGCGTTGGCGGGGTGTTCACTGGTGGCGACACTGTTCATGAGGGTTCCGGCGCGCGGCGCGTCTTGCTAAATGGTCCGGCAGCGACTACCCTTGTGGAACGATCCGTGAACCGCAAGGAGGTTGTGTCATGTCGCGCCCGTTCCCGCCCCGCACGCCCGCATCGAAGCCGCGCCCATGGGCGCCCCTGCTGCTGTCCGTTTCGCTGTTCCTGATCGCTGCCGCACTGTTCTCTCCGCTTTCCGGTGTTTCCGGCGCCTCCGCCGCGCTGGCCGCAGAAGCCGCGCCCAAGGCCGTGGCCGACAAGCCCGCCCCCAGTGTGGACCGGGCCGTGCAGGTGGCCGTGGAACTGGAGGGCACCGACAGCCTGGGAGCGCGCCTGGCCTTTCGCCTGAAGGATACCTTCAACTCCAGTTCGCTGTTCGTGCTGTCGGAAAAGGATGCCCCCAAGATCCGCGTGCTGCTTTCCACCACGCCGGAATTCCCGTCGCGGCCCTCGGTGGGCTCTGCCTATTCGGTGGTCTGGGTGTTCTCGCAGAGCGAAGGCACCCTGCGTCACTACCTTGCCCGCGAGGTGGGCGTGGTGACGGCGGAAAGCGTGGAAGACCTGGTGGCGCACATCGCCGAGCGCACCGACGGCATCTCCGTCCGCTACGGCTACCTGTTCCAGTAGGCCGACCATGGAGCGCCATCTGCTGCTGACCATGGGGGGAGACGGCGGCGAGTCGTGGAACCTGCGCTTCGTGGCCGGTTTCTTTCGCCGCAAGGAGGCCCTGCGCCTGACGCTGTTCTACGTGGTGCCCGACGCCTACGCCTCCGGCCCAGGCGAGGTGATCCTGTCCGACGTGCAGATGCGCCAGGGGCTGGAGCAGCTGGCCAAGGCGCGCCGCTGGGCGGTGGAGCACGGTTTTGCGTCGGAACATGTGGAGACGCGTGCGGTGCCCCGCCAGTTCGGCGTGGTCCGTGACATCGTCGAGGAAGCCCACAGGGGCCTGTACGATGCTGTGGTGTCCGGCCGCCGCTATCTGGGCTGGCTGGAACAGACCTATACCACCAGCGTCTCGCGCGGGCTGCTGGGCGAAGAGATCGCCTTTCCCCTGTGGGTGTGCCACCAGCCGGAACCGGACCTGTCCGGCGTGTTGCTGTGCGTGGACGGATCGGGCGAGAACCTGCGCATGGCCGACCACGTGGGGTTCATGCTGGCCGCTCCCGGTGCCGAGGACCACACCGTGACCCTGCTGCATTGCAGGGAATCGGGGAATGGTGGGGGCCAGCACGCTGTGGGGGTGGGGGCCGGCGACTCGCCGTTTTCCGGCGAAGACGCCATTGACGCCGCGCGCGAAGCCGTGCTGGCCAACGGCGTGGACGAGTCGCGGGTGCGCGTGCTGATGCTGGACACTCGCGCCTGCCCCGACAGGGCGGAAAAGGCCGAAGCCATCCTGCGCGTGGCCGAACAGGACAGGTTTGCAGTGGTGGCGGTGGGCCGCCGCACGGCCCTGCCGGATACCCTGATGCGCCGCATGTTCGGGCGTAGCGTCAGCGAACGGCTGCACGACCGGGTGAACCGTTTTTCCCTGTGGGTGAGCAAGTAGACCATGCCCAAGCGCACCGTTTCCCGTACCGGTACGGCACCCGGCACCGGGGGTGCGTCGCCGGGATTGCCCGGCGCGGAAGGAACGCCCGCGTCCGCCCACACCCCTTGTCCAACCAGCCCCCCCAGCCCCCCTTGTCCCCCCTGTCCCGCTCGTGCCTCCCAAGCTGGCCCTGCCACCCGGCCCGAGGGCGGCGGGTCACCTGCGGGCATGCCCGATCCTCAGCCTGAACTGTTTCCCCAGTCCACCGCGCAAGGCTCCGTCCAGACCCCCAAAGAGGAACTGCAACGCCTGCGCGCCGAAGTGGCCGTGCTGCGCCACCGGTTGCGCAAGGCCGAAGCACGCCTGCTGCCCCTGGATGCCGACCCCGAAACCCCGGACATGCTGCTGGACGCGGTCCCCGTGCTGGCGCTGTGCATAGACGCCGACGGGCGGGTGCGCATGGTCAACCGGGGGTTCGAATCGTTGTTCGGCGTCTGGCGCATGGAGGCACGCGGCCATCGGTTGGAGGAACTGGTACCCCCCGATGTGGCCGCGCGGCTGTCCCCCCTGCTGGCCCGCGCCTTTGCCGGTGAACCGCGCGTCATCGGCGAACTGGCCGTCAGCGGGCGCGCGGGCGAGCGCTGGTTCAATGTTACCTTGGCCGGGCGGGGTCTGCCGGGCAGTGGCATCATGTGCCGGGTGCTGCTGGTGGGGGTGGAAATCACGGATGTCGTCACCGCCCGCCGTGCCCTGCGCGAGGTAGGCGAAACCCGCCGCGCCCTGCTGGACGCGGCACCGGGAGCGGCCTTTCTGATGGAGCCGGACGGCACCATAGTGGCCCACAACAGCGCCGCCTCGCGTCATGCCTGGCGTGACGGGCAGGACATGGCCGGAGAGAGCGTGTTCGCCCACATGCCGCCGGACATGGCCGCCAGGCGCAGGGCAGAGCTTGCGCACTGCGTGGCCACCGGGCGCGGCGGCTATTTCGAGGACCACGACGGTGGCCGCGTGCTGCGCCACAATCTGGTGCCCGTGTTCGACGCTCAGGGCCGTGTGGCCCAGATCGCCGCGTACGTGCACGACGTGACCACCCAGCGCCGGGCCGAAGAGGAACTGCAAGCCACCCTGGAGCGCAAGGACCGCATGGTCCACGCCCACGAGGCGGCCTTGGGGCGGCACGAGCGGCTGCTGCGTCGCATCTACGACGATGTGCCCGTGGGGCTTCTGCACACCAGCGCGGCGGGCAACGTCATCGAGGCCAACCGGGCGTTGTGCGCCATCACCGGGCTGACCCTGGGCGAAATGCGCGGCACCCACGTACTCGATCTGGTGCTGCCCGAATACCGCGAATCGCTGACCTACGAGATGCAGCGCAACCGGGCGGAACGCGACCGGGTGGCCCGGTTCGAGGTGCGGGTGCGCAGGCCCGACGGCGAAATACGGCTGTGCCGCGTCACCTCCACGGTGGTCTGGGGCACCGATGACCTGCCCCTGTTCGGGCTGGGCGTGGTGGAAGACCAGACCGAACTGCACCGCCTGCGTGCCGAAGCCGTACGGGCCGGGCAACTGGCCGCTCTGGGCGAACTGGCCGCCGGGGTGGCGCACGAGATCAACAACCCCATCAACGGCATCATCAACTGCGCCCAACTGATGCTGGACGATGCCGACGCGGCGGCGCAGGGCGGCATGCGCCACGAACCGCAACCGGAACTGGCCGGACGCATCCTGCGCGAAGGGCAGCGCATTGCGGGCATCGTGCGCAATCTGCTGTTCTTCGGGCGCGACCGGCGCGACGCCGACGTGCGGGTGGACCTGCGCAAGGTGCTGCACGATGCCCTGGCCCTGACCCGCACCCACATGGAGAGCGACGGGGTGGTCATCGAACTGGACCTGCCCGACGTTCCGCTGATGGTAGTGGGCCGCCCCGGCGAATTGCAGCAGGTGTTCATGAATCTTCTTGCCAACGCCCATCACGCCCTGAACGCGGCGGCAACTGGTGGCCACGGGGAACGGGGTGAACCCGGCGCTGGCCCGCGCTCCAAACGCCTGACCCTGACGGCGGCGAGGTCTTCTCTGGGGCCACAGCGCGAGACCGCCCGCAAGGGCGTGCCCCTTGATGGCGGGGGCGATGGCTGCCGGGGGGCATGCATTCCCGAACGCCGCGCCGCGCGGCGCAGGGGCGGGCGGCTGGCGGTGAGC
>NZ_VSMK01000073.1 GCF_011682075.1 Nitratidesulfovibrio liaohensis | reverse complement strand
GGTCCGCAGCGGCGGCGCAGGTCGGCAAGGTCGGCGCGCACGCGGTCCAGTTCGCCGGGGGTGCCCAGCCAGCGCAGGGCATGGTGGGCCAACACGGCGCCGTCGGCGTTCTCCTGCAACAGTTCGGGGAACACTTCACGGTTCAGCACAAGGTTGGGCAGGCTGACCCACCGGACCTTTACCAGCCGCTTGCCCAGCCAGTACGAAAACGGCGATACCCGATAGGTCACCAGCGTGGGCACGCCCAGCAGGGCCGTTTCCAGCGTGGCCGTGCCTGATGCGGCCAGCAGCAGCTGGCAGGTGCGCAGTGTGGCGTAGCGGTCGTCGGGCGATTCGATGGTCAGGGGCACATCTGCGGGCCACAGGGCGCGCAGGGCGTCTTCGGTCACGTTGGGGGCGCGCACGCAGTGGAAGGACAGGCCGGGGCGACTTTCCAGCAGCAGCCGGGCGGCCTTGCCGTATTCCGGCATCAGCGCCTCTATCTCCTTGCGGCGGCTGCCGGGCATCAGGCCGATGCGCCCCGGCACGGGGGCGATGGCGTCCAGCCGCTGCCAGTCCATCATGTCCAGCAGCGGGTTGCCCACGTAGTCCACGTCCATGCCGTGGCGACGGTAGAACTCCACCTCGAAGGGCAGGATGCAGATCATCCGGCGGATGTGGCGGCGGATGAAGTTGACCCGCCCGGTGCGCCACGCCCATATCTTGGGGCTGATGTAATAATGCACCGGAATGCCCAGAGCGTGGGCGGCCCTGGCGATGCGGAAGTTGAATTCCGGCGCGTCGATGAGCACCACCGCGTCGGGCCTGCGCGCGGCCAGCTCCGCCTTGATGCGGCGCAGCATGCCGAGGATGCGCGGCAGGTAGCCAAGCACCTCTGTAATGCCCATCACGGACAGGTCTTCCACCCGCAAGATGGCGTCCTGCCCGGCTTCGCGCAGGTGCGGGCCGCCCATGCCGATGCAGCGCAACGCCGGGTCGCGGCGGCGCAGGGCCTCCAGCAGGCGACCGCCGTGCATGTCGCCGGAAAGTTCACCGGCGTTGATCCACACGGTGCGCGGCGGGGTGCCAAGGGGTGCGCCAGGCGTTGTGCCAGTCGTTGCAGCGGGCGTGGCGCCAGACTTGGGGGGGGGCGCTGCGGCAACGGGTGCGGCAGCTTCGGCAATGTGCGCGCCGGGCTGGGGGGTGTCCGTCATGCGTTGCCGCCTACGCGCCCATGCTTGCGGAGTTCGCGGTACTGGCGGGGCCGGTCGTCGTGGTCGGCAACGGCGTGGGCCGCAGCCGGTCGTACAGCCGGATCAGCAGCATCACCACCACCATGGAGAAGATCAGCCGCGCCCACAGGGTGCCGCCAAGGTGCGCGCCGATGAGGGTCATCAGCAGGGTGTCCTCGATGAGCGCGTGCGACAGGCCCATGAGCGACAGCGAACTGAACACGTCGCGCGGGGGCACCTTGCCGCCCTGCACCTCGTGCACGATGAGCCCGCCGCCGTAGGCGATGCCAAGGCTGAGACCCACGATGGTGATGGTGGCGGCGTTGTCGCCGATGCCCATAAGCCGCAGCACCGGACGCAGGCAGGCGTTGAGCAGCCGGGTGATGCCCACGGCATCCAGCACGCGCATCAGGCCCATCAGCACCAGCACGATGCCGAATACGGAGACAAGGTTGCGCGCCTCGTTCCAGGCCCAGGCGGCCAGGGTGGCCGGGGCCTCGCGCGGGGCCCACAGCATGGTGGCGGGTTCGGAAAGGTAGCCGGTGGCGTCGAAGAAGGCGCGCATCAGCATGCCGCACAGCAGCGCCCCGCCAAAGCGCAGCACGATCTGGGTGGTCATGTTCAGGCCGCACTGCTGGGCAATGCGTCCTTCCACCAGCACGTTGTGGGCGATGAGGGTCATGGTGGCAAAGGTGGTCACCTGGGCCACGCTCAGCTGTTCCATGCCCGGCAGCAGCCCGGCGTACACGAACAGGCCGCTGTAGATGTTCACCAGCATGCTGGTGGCCCACGACAGTCCGAGGTCCGCGGGCAGGCCCACCAGACCCATGATGGGCGACAGCGGCAGGGCCAGGTAGCGCACCAGGTCCAGTTCGGTCAGCACCTTGACCACGATGATGATGGGCACCATCACCTTGACCAGCGTGAGCCAGACGCGGAAGGCGTCTCTGGTGGTGCCGCGCGCGGCGCGTGCGAGCGTGCGGAGGGTTTCGGCGGGCGGCATGTGGTTTCCCTTTGGTATCCTGATCGTTGGTGGCCGCTGGCCGAAGTGCGGTCTGCCCGCGCGACGTCAGGCGTCGTGCATGGCGGGCAGGCATTCCTTGTAGATGTAGTCGCGCAGGGCCTGCGGCCACGGGCGCGGGGTGATGCCGGTCATCTGGGTGAAGCGTGCGGTGTCCAGCACCGAAAAGGGCGGGCGCTGGGCCTTTTGCGGGTAATCGCGCGATGGTATCGCGTGCACCTTGCAGGGCAGCCCGGCCAGGTTCACCGCCTCGGACGCCAGTTCGCACCAGCTGGCCTGCCCGGCGTTGGCCACGTGGAAGATGCCGGTGGCCCGCAGTTCGGCCAGCTTCACGCTGCCCGCCGCCAGGTCCAGGGTGTAGGTGGGCGAGCCGATCTGGTCGTGCACCACGCGGGCCTCGCCCTTGTCGTGGCAGATGTCCAGGATGACCTTGACGAAATTGCGGCGCCCCGGCCCGAACAGCCAGGATGTGCGCACCACGCAGGCGTTGTCCGGGCACTGTTGCAACACGGCCTGTTCACCGGCCAGCTTGGTGGCGCCGTAGACGGACGCGGGGTCGGGCGTGTCTTCCGGCGTGTAGGGCGCACCCTTCTTGCCGCTGAACACGAAATCGGTGCTGAAGTGCACGAGGTGCATGGACGTGCCGCGCACCATGCGCGCAAGGCAGGTGGGCAGTTGCCGGTTGAGGCGGGTGGCGTCTTCCTCGCGCTCTTCGGCCAGGTCCACCTGGGTCCAGGCCACGGTGTTGAAGATCACGGCGGGTTCGGCGCGCTCGATGAACGAGGTCAGCGCCCCGGAATCGAGCACGTTCACGTCGTCGCGGCCGGTGGGCAGGGCGTCCCAGCCCGATTCGCGCAGCACGCGCACCAAGGCCTGGCCGAGCAGCCCGGTCCTGCCGCCGAGCACCAGCGCCTTGGGGCGCGGGCTCACAGTCGTTCTCCGTACCAGCGTTGCATGAATTCCCTGTACGCCCCCGAGGCCACGCTTTCAAGCCATGCCGCGTTGTCCCGGTACCATGCCACGGTTTCGGCCAGGCCCCGTTCGAAGTCGTATTCCGGCGCGTAGCCAAGTTCTTGCGCCGCCAGCGAAAAGTCCATGGCGTAGCGGCGGTCGTGGCCGGGGCGGTCGGTAACGTGGCGGATCAGGCTTTCCGGCTTGCCCACCAGGCGCAGGATGGCGCGCACCACCTCTATGTTGGGGCGTTCCGCCGCACCGCCGAAGTTGTAGACCGCGCCCGGGCGGCCCTTTTCCAGCGCCAGCAGCACGCCCCGGCAATGGTCATCCACGTGGATCCAGTCACGCACGTTCATGCCGTCGCCGTAGACGGGCAAGGTTTCGTCGCGCGCGGCCCGACCGATCATCAACGGAATGAGCTTTTCGGGAAACTGGTAGGGGCCGTAGTTGTTGGAGCAGCGGGTAATGACCACCGGGTAGCCGTAGGTCTCGTACCAGGCGCGGGCCATCAGGTCGCCTGCGGCCTTGGAGGCGGAATAGGGGCTGTTGGGTGCCAGCGGGGTGGATTCGGTGAAGCGGCCCTCCGGCCCCAGGGTGCCGTACACCTCGTCGGTGGAAACGTGGACGAAGCGGGTAACCCCGGCCTCGCGCGCAGCGGTGAGCAGGGTTTGCGTGCCCAGCACGTTGGTGACCACGAAGGGGGCGGGATCGTCTATGGAGCGGTCCACGTGGGTTTCCGCCGCGAAGTTGACCACCGCGTCGATGCGGTGCTGCGCAAGGATGCGGCGTACCGCGCCCGCGTCGGCGATGTCGGCGTGCTCGAAGAAATAGCGGGTGCCGCCGTGGGTCTTTTCCACGTCGGCAAGGTTCAGCGGGTTGCCCGCGTAAGTCAGCTTGTCGAGGTTGACCACCGTTATGTCGGGGCGGCGGTCTATGATGAGACGGACGAAGTTGGTGCCGATGAAGCCGCAACCGCCCGTGACGAGTAGGCGCATCATGTCTCCGTGAAGGTGACGGGTGTGCAGGAATGAAGACCGGGAGGCGAGGCCCCTTTTGAGGTGTGGCCCGGTCGAAGCCCGAATGGTACAGGCAGCAGCGGGGCAAGGTCAATATGGCGCGGTGGGCGGCGCTGGAACGGCGTGCACCGTGCATCGTGCAGAAATAACTTGCAATGTTGCGTCGTCGTGGGTAGCGTGCACCGTGGCGCTTCACGTCGTTGCGCCGCCCGGCATGCGCTGGGGGCCTGGGTCCTGCGCGCCCCGCGCGCTTCACGCTCGGTCAGGCAGAGGCCCCCTGCCGCACGCGCATTTTGCATACGGTTCCTACGGCATCCACATGAAGAAAGGCATCCTTCTCGCCGCGTTCGGCTCCGGAACCCCGCAGGGGCAGTCCACCCTTCGTCTGTTCGACGAGCGGGTGCGCGCCCTGTTTCCCGGGGTGCCGGTGCGCTGGGCGTTCACCTCGGTCGTCATGCGCAATCGGCTGGCGGCCGCGCGCAAGAAGACCGATTCCGTCCAGAAGGCCCTGCGCAAGATGTGGTACGAAAAGTATACCCATGTCGCCGTGCAGTCGCTGCATTCCATTCCCGGCGCGGAATATGCCGATCTGCTGGTCGATGTGGAGGACATGCGGGCGACGGAGTACAGGCAGGAAGGCTTCGTGCGGGCCACCGTGGGTGCCCCCCTGCTGGATTCCGACGACGACATCCGCCGCGCCACCACCGCGCTGCTGACCCACCTGCCGCCGGAGCGCGCCCCCGGCGATGCCTGTGTGTTCATGGGGCACGGCACCTGGCACGAGGGCGAATCGCGCTACGGGGTGCTGTCCGCCCAGGTGCGCGAGCGCGACCCGCTGGTGCATATCGGCACCATGGACGGCGATTGCACCATCGACGACATTCTGCCCCGTCTGGCAGAGGCCGGGGTGCGCCGGGTGTGGCTGCTGCCGCTGCTTTCGGTGGTGGGGCGGCACGCCATGCTGGACATGGCCGGTGATGCGCCGGATTCGTGGCGGTCGCGCATCGTGGCGGCGGGCATGGAATGCGTGCCCGTGCTGCGCGGCACGGCGGAATACGGCGGCTTCGTGGACATCTGGCTGGACCATCTGGGCGTGGCCTTGCGCGCGCTGGATGCCGACAGTGACGGGGATGTTGCCGTAAACGGGGATGCGGACGGGGAAGGAGTGCCCCGATAGCTCCTTGCGCCGCAAACGCCCCCCGTCACCCAGTCACCCCGTCACCCAGTCATCCAGTCACCGGGCTCCGCAACTACCCGACGCCCGTATTCACCCGACGTCCCCTTCAGATTTACTGACGCCCCAAATTTGCCAGGCACGCCTGACATGGAGTGGGCCGGGGCGCAGCCCCGCCGCCGGATTTCCTTCCCTTGCGTTTTCGCGGGTTGCTTCCCTTTTCGCCTCGTTCCCGCCTGCGCTCCCCGTCCGGTTCCCCCGCCCGCGCTGGCGTTCGGGGGCAAAATCGGCTACAACGCCACGGAACGACACCATTTTGCAGAACTCCGGAGTATTCATGATGTTCCGTTGTCCCGGTCGCCCCGCTCGCGGCCACGGGGCGGCTCCGTCCCCCCGCCATATAGCGTTCCACGGGATGCTTTCCAGCTACGTGTCCGGTGCGCTTGCGTCGCCGTGTCGACTTCTGTGCGGTCTTGTCGTCGCGGTTGCCGTGCTGTGCCAGGCCGTGCCGGGCCATGCCCGCCGCGCCGAGGCCGTGTGGGGCGAAGGGCAGGTCTCCAAGACCCGTGCCCAGGCGCAGGGCGAGGCCTTTACCTCCGCCGTCACCGACGAGGCTCTGGACATCCTGCGCGCGCCCCTTTCCGAGGCGCGCCGCGCCGCGCTGCGCGAGTACCTGTCCACCGTCACCGGCGAGGTGGTGCGCGGTTACAGCGAACTGGGCATGACCCCGGTGCAGGGCGGCACCCGCCTTGCCGTGGACGTGGACGTGAACCGCGACATGCTCAAGGAGCGCCTGCGCCAGGTGGGCGCCTACTATACCGCCGAGGAACCCGTGGCCATGGTCCTGCAGCTTTCCGGCGCCTCGCCCGAGGTGGCGGAGCGGGTGAGCAGGCTGCAACTGCTGTATGGGGTGGAGCAGCGCGCCGGAGCGTCGGTGCGGGTTGCCCTGCGACCCCAGAACCCCCAGAGCAAGGGCTGGTACGGCACGCTGGACGCGTCCGAAGGGTCCACTTCTGCGGATGGAGCCAGCGTGGACGACGTATGGCGGGGGCTGTGGGCGTGGTATTTCTCGCACCGTCAGGTGGCCGGAGCGGCGGCGGGCCAGCAGGCCGTGCTGCGGGTTTCCGGCTGGCTCACCGCCGACAGCGTCGAATCCTTCGACCGGGCACTGCACGACTGGGACCGCGCCCTGCAAAGCGCGCAGTTGCAGGACGTGACCATGCGGCCCGGCGGGCTGGTGGCCACATGGAAGCTGGTGCTGGTGAACAGGGTGGAACTGGACCGGCGCCTGGACGAGTATCTTGCGCCGCGCAAGCTGACGCGAGAGGTTCTGCCGTAACGCGGAAACGAAGAAACCCGGCGGGCATGCCGCGCCGGGTTTCAAAAAATGTCGGTCGGGCACGTGGCCCGGTTATGCCTGCTTGTCGTCCTTGTCGATCTTGCCGTTCTTCTTGCCCGGAGTGATGTCGATTTCATCGGGCTCACTGGTGGCCCGCTTGAAGTTGCGGATGGCACGCCCGAGCCCGCCGCCGATTTCGGGCAGCTTGTTGGCCCCGAATACCAGCAGGACCAGAACGAGAACGACCAACAATTCCTGAATGCCGATACCGAACATATGCATGCCTCCGTTAGTGGTGTCATGCATATACACATCGGGTACACCCCGGTCAAGGCGCGCAACGCCGGGGGATGGCCTGTTTTCCAAGGTGGTTGCGCACACTTCAATGAATGGAGCGATACATGCGACGCATCGTTGTCATAGGTTCCGGTGTGGGGGCGGGCAAGCTTGCCGCGCGCGTCAAACGGCTGCTGCCGGGGTGCGAGGTGAACATGATCATGCCCGAGGCAGGCGCCGAGGGTAGCGGGCCGTTTTCCGCGTGTCTGGCGGGGCGGCGCGCTTCGCGCGTGCTGCTGGCCGCCCGCGAGGTGGGCGTGCTGGATGCCTCCGAACTTTCCGTCGATCTCGATGCCAGCACCGTCATCACCGGTTCCAGCCGGGGCAGGCTGGCCGTGCGCTACGACCAGCTGGCCATGGAAATCGACGCCACCCCGCGCATTCCCCGCGCCCTGCGCGGCGCGCCCAACGTGTTCGCCTGGCCCTGCGCCGACGCCACCGGCCTTGACGGGCTGCTGGCGGAGCGCGTGGCCGCCGGGGCCTGCCGTGCCGTGGTGGTGGGGCAGGGGGCCGAGGCGCTGGAA
>NZ_VSMK01000072.1 GCF_011682075.1 Nitratidesulfovibrio liaohensis | reverse complement strand
GGCGCGGCCAGCCCCGGCGCATCGCGCAGGCCCAGCCGCCAGGCAAGGTACCCCACGATGGCACGCGGCGAAACGCCCGCCTCGCGCAGGGCTGTCACAGCCAGCGAACCGTGCCGCTTGGCCAACCGCTCGCCCTCGTGGTCGAGCAGCAGCGGCACATGCACGTATTCCGGCACCGTCGCGCCCAGCAGGTGGTACAGCCAGATCTGACGCGGGGTGCTGGCCAGGATATCGTCTCCGCGCACCACCTGGGTGATGCCCATTGCGATGTCGTCCACCACCACCGCCAACTGGTAGGCAAACACCCCGTCTGAACGGCGCACCGCGAAGTCGCCCCCGCACTCGGCCAGCGACATGCGCTGCGGCCCGGCTATGCGATCGGTAAAGGCGACCATCGTGTCGTTGCAGCGCACCCGCATGGCCGGGCGGCGCCCTTCGGCCAGACGCCGGGCGCGATCCTCCGGACCAAGCTTGCGGCAAGTACCAGGGTAGGCGGGACCACATTCCCCTGCGTGCGGGGCGGACGCCAGCAAGCGCAGTTCCTTGCGGGTACAGAAGCAGGGATAGACGTGCCCTTCCCGCTCCAGGCGGGCCAGCGCATCGGCGTACAGGGCAAGCCGCTCGTTCTGCGAATAGGGCCCGTGCGGACCGCCACGGCCCGGCATGCGGTGGGCACCGGGTGTCGCGCACGCGCCGCAGGGCGGGTTGGCCACTGGCGCAGACGCTCCGTCTGGTCGCGGATCGAGCAACAGGTCAGGCCGCAAATCGGGCAGGTCGGAAAACTCGGGCCCTTCGTCCCAGTCCAGCCCCAGCCACAACAAGTCGCGAATCATGTCCGCCGCAAATTCTGGTCGCGACCGGTCCGGGTCGATGTCTTCCATGCGCAGCACCATCTGCCCCCCGGCGGCGCGGGCACACAACCACGCCATCAGAAAGGAAGCAGCATTGCCAAGATGGATATGCCCGGTCGGGCTGGGGGCCAGGCGCCCGCGTACGGGACGCGACAGGTCCGGCACAGCGGTTAGCAGACACCCGGAGCGGTTCGCGGACGCTGCGGATGATGGGCGGCAGCCTTGCGGCATTGAAGAGAAATCCTGAAACGGCATGCCCGTAGCGGCATCACCTTCTGCCGGGAATGTCAAGGATGGGACGGCGGAATGTCCGAAAATCGGACATGCACCGGAGTCCCCGCATAAAAATACTATATCATTTTGCATGAATATCTAACAAACAACAAAACAACAATCAAACAATACGAACTGCCCAAAATGACAAAGAGGATACGAGACAACCATCTCGTATCCTCTTGCTTTCTGGTGCGCCCGACAGGAATCGAACCTGTGGCCTACAGCTTAGGAGGCTATCGCTCTATCCGACTGAGCTACGGGCGCGGAATCGATGGTGTCTAGACGATGCCGCAGCGCATTGTCAAGGTCAACATCGACGGCACGCGGCTTCCCGCACGCAGAAACGCATCTTCGGCTCATGACATCTGAGGATGCTGGGCAACCTACAGGTAACCAAAAACCTTCAGCACGACATTCAGCCCTCAAGAATCCACAACAGAGTCCGCGCATCCGACTGCTTTTCCGGAACGTCGCGACAAAAATCCAACCTGTGGCCTACAGCTTAGGAGGCTATCGCTCTATACCGCCGTCACCTGCCCGGCCAGTCGCACTGCCAGCGCGCGCAGCTCCACGCCTTCTTCCAGTCCGTCGAGGAACCGCTGCGGAATGCCGGACAAGCCCACCTGTGCCCCCACCAGCGCCCCTGTAAGAATGGCCCGCACCTGGTTCTGCCCCCCGCCGTTCACCGCGTGCAGCACGGCGGACTCGAAGTCGTCGTGAAAGCGCGCCGCAAGGTAGTAGGCCGCCGGAAGCATGTGGTAGATGGCGCAAGGCATGCCATACACCAGCGACACCTTCCACGCCGGTTCGATGCAGATGTCCGGGTCTGCCGCAGCCGCCGCCATGTAACCGGGCGACAGCAGCGCATCGGGAGAGGCGAAACGCCCGGCGCGCGGCGGGTCCGGGTCGCCGGGCCGGGGGGCCTGCAAGCCGTCGCGGGTTACCGCATGAAACGGCAACACCCCATCCTTAACCTGTTGCATTAACGTTTCGGAAATTTCCGGGGTCAGCCGGTGCCCTTGCACCAGCAGCGCAAGCACCGCGCCATACGCCACCGTAAGCGACAGCACCACGTCATCGCCCTGGGTCAGTGCCGCGTTGGTGCTGACGGCAGCGGCCAGCCGGGCGGGCTGCGTGGCGTAGCGCACCGCAATGGCCAGGGTACGCTCGATGGCCTCGGTGGTGTCTGCGTGGCCCGCAGTCTGCCCCCATGGCAGCCCCTGCTCCACCCTGCGTCGCCAGGCCTCGCGGATGGACTGGCTGGTGTAGTTGCCCGGACCGCTCACCGGCTGCCCGTTGAGCAGCGGGAACAGTTCCTCGTCCATGCGGCGGCAGAAATCGGTCTGGTCGTAGTCGCCGCGTTCCACCAGCGAGCGCACCGTCAACTTCAGGATGAACCCCGCCTGCGACAGCTGCCCGGCCTTCATGCCGTCGTGGTAGCGGCCCGGTTTCGGGTCGGTGTACCCGCTTATCCACGGGCCGTAGTCGCGCCGCAACTCGGCAAGGTCGTAGTACCAGTGCGGGCCAAGGCCCAACCCGTCACCAATCCACGCGCCCATCAGCGCCCCGGCGGCGCGGTCGCGCATTCCATCAGGTCCTGTTGTCATGGCCGCGCTCCATCATGGATAAAAAAACATAAAGATCCGGGTGGATGTTGCCGCAACGCCCTTCCTTCCATCAATGCTTGAACCTGCGTGACCATACCACACTCCGGAACGGGCGGCACCCCTGCACGGCAGCCTGCGCACGAAAAAGGCGGCCACGGTATACCGCAGCCGCCCGCAAACCAGAGGGGAAAGCCTGGCAACACTGCCCCTACCCGATGTCATACTCCCGCATCTTCCGGTACAGCGTCTTGCGGCTGATACCCAGCGCCGTGGCGGCCAGCGAGCGGTTGTTGTCGTAGAATTCCAGAATGCGGGCGATGTGCTCGCGCTCCATGGCCTCCAGCGTCAGCGGTCCCTGCGATTCGCCGCCTGCGCCGTGCTGTCCCGGCGCGCCGCCGCCCGTCGCACTTCCCGCCTGCCCACTTCCCGTCCCGCCCGCACCGCCAGCAAGCCCGGCCAGTTCACGCGGCAGGGCGTGCTCGGTAATCAGGTTGTTTTCGGCCAGGATGATGCTGCGCTCCAGCACGTTGCGCAGTTCGCGCACGTTGCCCGGCCACGCATATTGCATCAGGCAGGCCATGGCCCGGTCGGAAATGCGCAGGTCGTCGCGTCCGTTGCCCAGGCGGGCCAGAAAGAATTCGGCCAGCAGGGGGATGTCCTCCTTGCGGTCGCGCAGGGGGGGCATTTCGATGTTGAACACATTGATGCGGTGGTACAGCGCCTCGTGAAAGCGCCCGGCCTCCACTTCGCCTGCCAGTGAGCGGTTGGTGGCGAAGATCAGCCGGATGTCGCAGCTGCGGTGGTCCTTCTCGCCCACGCGGCGGTAGGTCTTGTTTTCCAGCACGCGCAGCAGCGATGCCTGAACTTCCACCGGCAGTTCGCCTATCTCGTCCAGGAACAGCGTGCCCTTGTTGGCAAAAGCCATCAGCCCGTCGCGGTTTTCCAGCGCGCCGGTGAACGATCCGCGCACGTGCCCGAACAGTTCGCTGCGGGCCAGTTCCTTTTGCAACGTGGCGCAGTTCTTGATGATGAACGGCTTGTCCGCCCGGCTGCCCAATGACTGGATGGCATGGGCCGCCACTTCCTTGCCCGCCCCGCTGTCGCCGGTGATCAGCACGGGCACGTCGGTGGGGGCCACCTTTTCGATCAGGTAGCGCACCTCCTTGATGCCCTGCGAATTGCCGATCAGGGTCACCGCCGGGCGCGCCCCGTCACGCGCGTGGCGCAGGGCGCGGTTCTCGTTGCGCAGAAAGGCCCGTTGGTACGCGCGCTCCACCACCACTTCCAGTTCCGTCAGGTTGAACGGCTTGGTGATGTAGTCGTAGGCGCCCAGCTTCATGGCCTCGACCGCGTTGTCGATGTTGCCGTGCCCGGTGATCAGGATGACCTCGGTATCCGGGTATCGCTGCCGCAATTCCACCATGAATTCGATGCCGTCGGCATCCGGCAGGCGGATGTCCAGCACCACCACCTCGTAGGTGGCGCGGCGCAGCCGTTCGCGCGCCTGCCGGGCGCTGGTGGCCACATGCACGGTGCGGGTGGGGGTGGAAAGCTCCTTTTCCAGCAGCTTGCCTATGGACGGTTCATCGTCCACAGCCAGCACGGTGTAGGTGGTGCGCACGTCGGTTACTCCGGCGGAAGCGGCAGCGTGACGGTGAACGTGGAGCCTTCGCCGATCCGGCTTTCCACGCGGATGTCGCCGCCGTGTTCCGTGACGATGGTATAGCAGGTGGACAGCCCGATGCCGATGCCCCGGCCCACCGGCTTGGTGGTGAAGAACGGCTCGAACAGCGAATCGAGATGCTCCGGCGGGATGCCGCAACCCGTGTCGTGCACCACGAACCCTGCGTGGCGTCCGTCCCGGAACGGAGTGACGGTGATGACCTCCTCGACGCCGTTGCGTCCCCTCCCCCCGTTCACGGTGGAGAGTTCTTCGTCACCGCCTGCCGCGTTACCGTCAGCACTGCCCGCGTCCGCTCTGGGAGGACTGGCCTGTCCCTTGCCCTCCGGCCCGGCGGGCCCGTCGAAGGCATCCAGCGCGTTCACCAGCAGGTTCAGCATCACCTGCTTCAACTGAGCCTCGCACCCCAGCACCACCGGCGCCGTGGGGCACAGCCGCGCGTCGATGCGCACGCGGCGGTACTTGGGCTGCTTCAGGTGGTTGTGCAGCAGCTTCAGGGTGTCGCCCACCACCACGTTCAGATTCACGGGCGAGAATTCCGAGGAATGCGGCCTGCTGAAGGTCAGCAGCGAATGGACGATCTCCTGGCAACGTCCGCATTCGCCAAGAATGGTCCCGGCGTAGTCCGCAAGGTCGGCGTGCATCTCCGGGTCCACGATGCCGCGCAGCCGCTCAACCCGCCGCAGGATGCCCTCGGCAAAGCCGTGGATGGCCGTGAGCGGGTTGTTCACCTCGTGCGCCACCCCGGCGGCCAGCATGCCCACGGTGGCCATTTTCTCGGCCTGGTGGAACTTGGCCTGGAATTCCTTTTCCAGGGTCACGTCGCGCTTGAAGATGAGAATCTGGCGGTCCTGCGTAGCCGGATCCTTGATGGGCGAGGCCACCATCTCGAACTGCAGCTTGCGGCCATTGATGCGGAAGATGGACGTTTCGCGGCACACCTCGTCGGTAACGAACGAACGGTGCGCCGGGCATTCCGGGCAGGGGTGGTCCTGCTGGCGAAAGATTTCGTAGCAGTAGCGGCCTTCCGGGTCACGCACGCCCAGAATGTCGTAAAACACGTGGTTCACGGCAATGATGCGCAAGTCCTTGGAAAGCACCATCATCAGGTCGGTGATGCCATCCAGGATGGCCTCTATCTCCAGGCGGTTGCGCTCCGAATCGCGGTGCGCGGCCTTCAACTGCTCGATGGTCTGGCGCAGTTCCTGAAAGAAGCCCAGCTTGCTGTGCTCTATGCCGATAAGGTCGTCAAGGCTGGTTCCCTGCGTCATGTCACCACGCCTCTTCGCAGATGGCCAGCAAGTCCTGCCAGGTGACCGCGCGCGGGTTGGTCAGGGTGCAGGCGTCGTGCACTGCCGTACGGGCGATGGTTTCCAGCGCGGACCTGTCGGGCAGCAGTTGCCCCAGCCGTACCGGCACGCCCAGCCCGGCAAAGAACTCACCCAGCCGCTCTATGCCCGCGCGGGCAATGCTTTCCGCGCTGACCACGCGCGGCCCCACCACGATGCGCCCGATGGCCGCAAGGCGGTCCACGCTCACCGGCAGGTTGTAGCGCATCACGTGCGGCAGCAGCACCGGGTGCACCAGCCCGTGCAACACGTCGAACATGCCCCCCAGCGAATGGGCCAGCGAATGGCCGATGCCGAGCCCCGCATTGCTGAACGACATGCCCGCCGCCGTGCTGGCGATGCTGAGCTGTTCCAGCGCCTGCGGGTCGCGCCGTTCCACTGCCGGCATCAGGTTGGCCATGATCAGTTCCATGGCGCGCAGGGCCTGATGGTCGGTGAACGGAGAGGCCAGCAGCGACAGGTACGATTCCACGGCATGGGCAAAGGCGTCGATGGCCGAGGCGATGATCAGTTCCTCGCTCTTGGTCAGCAGCACCTGCGGGTCGATGATGGACACGTTGGGCACCAGCGAGCGGCTGATGATGGACATCTTCAGGCGGCGTTCCACGTCGGTGATGATGCAGAACTGCGAGATGTCCGAGCCGCTGCCCGCCGTGGTGGGCAGAAAGATCATGGGCGGCAGGGGCCGCATGATCTTGTTGGCGCCCTCGTAGTCGTTGATGCGCCCGCCGTTGCCCACGATGGTGCCGATGCCCTTGGCCGTGTCCATGGGGCTGCCGCCGCCCAGGGCGATGACCACGTCGGCGCGTTCCTCGCGGTATATCCGCGCGCCCTCGTGCACCTGATGGTCGCGCGGGTTGGAACTGCAATCGGCAAAGTACACCCATTCAAGGCCGTTGCCGCTCAGGATGTCCATGACCCGTTCCACCCAGCCGCTGGATTCCAGGCCCTTGTCGCTGACCAGCAACACGCGCGAGGCGCCCAGCCTGCGAGCGCACGGCGCAAGATGGTCAAGGCTGCCATGTCCGAAGATGATCTCCGGAATGGCGAATTTGGTAATCCGCATGTGCTCCCTGCTCCCGAAGCCCGCACCGTGCGGCGGGGCGTCGCCTGCCCTGTATGTCGTGTCTTGCCGTACCGGTTCACCGGGCTGGCCTGCCCGTCTGGTTCACCCGGCGGGGGCACCAGAAGGGCCTGCACCGGTGTTCCGGCAGCGGACCATGCACGGGCAAGCCCGCGCCGGTCACATCGCCGTGCGCAACGTCCCACAACGCCGCGCGCGGGGTTGCCGCCCATCCGCCCCACGACGGCCTGACGGCGGTGCCACCCGTTCATCCCGCTATGTCAGCAACCTGCACAGTTGCGGCATGTTCCCGTTGCCGCGCCCATGCGCCGCAGCATGCGGCCCGCCGGGGCGATGGCCCGGCTGGACGATCACGAGCCCGTCGGAACGGGTGACCATGTCGCGGATATAACCACGCCGGGTGAATTCCTGCAACAGCGGCAGGATATCCCGGTTCTTTCCGCCCGGCACCATGGCCCGCAGGCGTTGCGGATCGATCAGGCAGGTTTCGCGCAGGGTCCAGGCCACGCCCAGCAGCCACTTGCCCAGCCCGTCGCGGCCCAGCGCTGCCCGGTCCGCGATGAAGCGTACAGCACCCGGTGCTTCGCGCAGAGCCTCGAACGGCTCGGGGCCGAACTCGATGCGCAGGGTGCCGGATGCCTCATCGCGTACCACGGCGGACACAAGCTGCATCCGCGCCGCAAACCGGCCATCGCCGCAGGCCATGCGCGCCTCGTGCAGGCGGTGCAGCCGCGCGGCAAAGCGTGCCGCCC
>NZ_VSMK01000071.1 GCF_011682075.1 Nitratidesulfovibrio liaohensis | reverse complement strand
GGCAGGCCGGAGCGCGGTGCGGGCGGCACGAAAGGGCGCGCTCTGGCCCGCCAGATGCACGACGCCTTTCGCGCCGACTGCGGGGCCACCTGCTGCCGGGTGCTCATCCGCCACGTGCGCCACGACAAGGCGGCCCACTTTGCCCAATGCCGCAGCCTGACCGGCAAGGGGGCCGTTCTGGCTGCCCGCGCACTATTGGCCGAGGGCGTACGCCCCAGTGACGGGGCGCTGTCCCTTCCGGCGGACACCGGGCTGACCCTGTGGCGCAACCGCCTGCGAGTGCTGCTGCGCCTGCCCTTCCGCCGCCGGAGCTGAACCCCGGCGGGATTCCTGCCTTTCCTTCGTTTACTGCCTACACCAGCAACACGGTGGAACCGGTGGTCCGGCGCGATTCCAGCGCGCGGTGCGCGTCGGCGGCCTGCGCCAGCGGGAAGGTCTGGTTCACCTGCACCTGCACGATGCCCGCGCGCACCACGTCGAACAGATCACGGGCGTGGGCCAGCAGATCGTCCCGTTTGGCCGTGTAGTGCATCAGACTGGGCCGGGTGAGGAACAGCGAGCCCTTGGCCGCCAGCAGGCCGGGGTTGAACGGCTCCACGCTGCCGGACGACTGCCCGAACGAGACCATGGTGCCCATGGGGCGCAGGCAGTCCAACGAGGCCATGAACGTGGCCTGACCCACCGAATCGTACACCACGTCCACGCCGCGCCCGTCGGTGAGTTCGCGCACCCTGGCCGCCACGTCCTCCTGGCGGTACAGGATGACGTGCTGGCAGCCGTTGGCCCGTGCGCGCTCGGCCTTGGCCTCGTCTCCCGCGGTGCCGATGACCATGGCCCCCAGGTGCCGCGCCCACGGCACCACCAGCGACCCCACGCCCCCCGCCGCCGCATGCACAAGCATGGTGGTGCCCTCCGTCACCGGGTAGCAGCCGTACAGCAGGTAGCGCGCGGTCATGCCGCGCAGCATCATGCCCGCCGCCGTGACGAAGTCGATGTCGTCCGGCAGCGCCACCAGCCGGTGGGCGGGAATCAGGCGGCGTTCGGCGTAGGCACCCACCGGGTTGCCCGCGTATGCCACCCGGTCGCCGGGTTTCACTTCGGTCACGCCGTCACCCACGGCCTCCACGGTGCCCGCGCCCTCCATGCCGGGGATGGCGGGCAGCGCGGGCAGCGGATACAGCCCGGTGCGGTGGTACACGTCGATGAAGTTGAGCCCCACCGCCCCGTGGCGCACCAGCGCTTCGCCGGGGCCGGGCATGCCGGGGGCGTGGTCTTCCCAGCGCAGCACTTCCGGCCCGCCGGTTTCGTGGAAAAAGATGGCCTTGGATGTTCCGGATGCTGTGGACATGTGCGCCTCCTGTGCGGGGAAACCTGCATTCTTGCCCGCGTTGTCGCCGGGCTGGTGTGCCTCGTCCCCGGCGGTTTGGAAAGCCGGTGCTGCGAGACGGTATTTCATGTTGCATGGTAGGGCAGCTTGCGGGTTCGCACAAGGCGGCACCGAAAAGTTACGGGGTCACCTTGGGGTGACGGTGCGGGACGGGGGAGGGATGGGGCGGAACGGTGTCGGAATGGGCTCGGAACAGGTTCGGGACGGTTCGGAACGGGCGCGATGCGCGCCAAAAGGAAAGCCCCGCCGAAGCGGGGCCAGTGGGGCGAGCAAAGGCGGGGTTACCGCGGCTCGCGCGGCCTGTATGGCACGAAAGCGCAAGCCGGGCAAGGGGTGCGGCTACACGGGAGAGGCCACGCGGTTGCCCACCGTATCCACACCGGTAAGCCGCGACATGGCCGTCAGGTACTCCACGTTGCGGTCCAGGAAAAAAGCCAGCGGCTTGGAGAAGTTCTTGCCCACGATGCCGTCCACGAACAGCTGACTCACCTCGCGTTCGCGGGTCAGTACCATTTGCGAGCGGGCCAGGATGGCCTTTTCTTCCGGCGACATCTCGCGCACCAGCAACGAAAGCACGTTGCGCGCGCGTGGCTGGTACATCCAGAAATACATCATGTCCAGGGCATTGATGATGATGGTCCGTTCCAGATCCTCGGCCTCGGCCTCCACCGCGCGGATGAACTGCTTGGGCTGCGAGAGCAGTTCCAGCACGTCTTCTTCGGGGAACAGCAGTTCCAGCCTGGAGAAGGTGTCGAACAGCTGGTACAGCTTGCTTTCGTAGTCCCAGCGACGAATACGCATGTTGCTGTTGCGGTCGGCGTAGCCTTCCACTGCACCGGCAATGGTGTCGGACGCCATCTTGGATATGACCGCCGCATAGGGCTGGATGAGCACGGTGGGGTTGGGCACGTGCATCAGTATCAGCAGTTCCACCAGCATCTCGCTGTAAAGCATCGAGGTGGGTATGGCCATCACGCTGCGGAAGATGTTGCCGAGCACCGCCTCCTTGGGCAGCCCCCGATAGATGTTGTGCGCGGCGATGTAGGCCCCGTTGGCGGCCGAAATGACGGCGTAGACCAGGGCGGGGTTGTTGCTCACCGTCAGCCCGAAGCCCTGTTCCAGCAACAGCACGCGGATGACGTTTTCCAGCAGCGGCACGGAAATGCCGGTGAACAGCAGCGAATCGCTGATCCGGCTCCAGCTCACGTAGTCGTTCCAGCGCAGCAGGGGCGAACGGCTTACGCCGCCGCCGCCCGTGACGGCCTGGATGACGTTGCGCACCCCGGTGATGCCGAACCATACGGTGGTCCACAGCAAGGCGGTGACCAGGCTGTCCTGGGTCTGCATGAACGAGAGCACGGCGGGGATGAACCCGGCCAGCACCTTCAGGGCATTGGATACACCGGTGTTCAGGTAGCGCATGCCCATCCAGCGTTTGCACACCGCCCCGCCGCGCATGTGCAGCGAAAGGCCGTTGCCGCCGCTGCGCGCAAAGCCCCCCAGGGTGGCGATGTTGCCGCGCGGGGTGACGCGTGAGGTGTCGGTGCGCACCACCCATTCGCGCGACCGGCGAAAGCCGAAGCGCGAAAATCCCGGCAGCCGTCGTACCAGGCCGACCAGCGTGGAACTGGGCAGTACGGGGGTACGCCGTTCCAGCATGCTTTCGCGCAGGTACACCTCCGTATGCACGGGGATGATCTGGCGCATGGTGTCGTGCGGGTCGTCGATCTGTTTCTGGGCGCGCCGGGGCAGGGTTTCGCGGAACACCAGCCCCATGCCGTGCACCCGGTGCGAGCGGCTGGTGGAATCGCTGCCGATGCGCGACTTGAGCTGCACCGATTTGTAGAACGCCTGCAACCGGGGAATGTTGCGCAGGATGCGGCGGAATTTTTCGCACCGTTCGGGGGCATTTTCCGCGCCGGATTCCGCGTAGTCGCGGATCAGCGCGCGGATAAGCCGCTTCAGCCGGGGGGCGCTGCCGCTGTTGATGGCCAGTTGCAACTCGTTGATGGCGCGGATGTTGGCCACGTGGGCCTCGTCGCCTTCCGCCCAGTCCTTGAGGTTGAACAGTTCGAGGTGGGTGATCAGCCCCTCGCAATCCCACAGCAGCTCGAGCACGTCGGCCACGGTGAGTTCCGAGAGGTTCAGGGTGATGCGGTAGCCGCTGTGCAGGCTGGTCAGCCAGTCCAGCAGGGCCCGGGGCGGCGTGCGCAGGATGTCGGGCACGTCGGCCCCTTCATGGGGCACGAAGGGCGAGGGAATGTCCGGGTTGCAGCCGGGGGCCAGCCACAGGTCATGCACGGTCTCGGCGTCCAGCGCGTCCAGGCGCTGCACCAGGGCTTCGATGGCGTCACGTTCCGGCTGGGTGGCGATGGCCCATTCGTCGCGCAGTTCCTCTACCCGGCCTTGCAGGGCGGGCACCAGCCGCTTGTGGATGAATTCCGCCAGGTGCAGCAGCGAAGGCTGCCCGGTACCCACGAAGGCCAGGAATTCGTCGCGGTGCAGGGGTTCCAGGGTCAGTCCGAATTCGTCGTTGATGGCGCGGCGGTGGCGCTCGTTGTAGCGGCGCAGCACCTGCAGCACGTATTCCGCAAGGTATTGCGAGGCCTTGCGGCCTTCCTGCATCAGGTGCTGGGTGGGGGTTTCCTCCAGAAACGAGAGAAAGCCCTGCGAGTCGGAAAAACCGCGCGGCACCCAGATGAGTTCGGCGTACTTGTGGCGCGCCGGCACCCGGAATTCCACCCCGATGCGGACGGAAACCCCCATGATGTCGGCAGCCTGCATCAGTTCCCGCGCGGCGGCGGATTCCACGAAGTTGTAGTAGATGACCGTAAGGTGCCGGATGCCCTTGATCCACGCATCCATGATCAGGTGTGTGGGGTTCTTGCGGCCCTTGGTGTTGGCGTCGTGGACATGGTTGTCGAAGGCCAGCTGGTTCCATTCTTCCGGCATTTCCAGCAGGTGGTACTGGGCCAGCAGGGCGCGCACGATGCGCGGCTTGCCCGATGCGGCGCGGCGAAAATCGTGCGCCAGCTTGAGCTGGCGGCAGGTGTCGCCATGGGCGCGCACAAGGTCCTTCATGATCTGGATGAGCACGCGCGCCGTGTTGCGGCGCAGGCCAGTCTGCGCGCTGTACAGCACTTCGTCGCGCAGGGTCTGCAGGGCCAGCAGGCGGTCTTCTGCCAGGCCCGCTTCCAGCGAATCCAGCAGGTTGATGACCGCGTAGGCCACGCGCAGTTCGCGCGAGACGGAAAGCTCCTTGATGCCGTGCGGGTGCAGGCTGGCGTCAAACAGCTTGCGCACGAAGGGGCTGGGAGTGCGGGCCTTCTCCAGTACCTTGTTGACCATGAGCAGCAGCTCGTGGTCCTGCTGGTCGAAGAAAAGTGTGCGAAATGCCATGGATATGTCGCAGTGACGCCGTGCGTCCGTGAAGGTTGCGGCACTTCCGGCAGCAGCAGGGGGGCGATGCCGGAAGCGACAGGGCGAGCCTCCGTGATTTCGGGAGGTTCCCGTGCATGCATTGTTACGGAAAGGTTACGACGCCGTCAATCGGGGCACGCGGCGGGCGCGCGGCAACGCACCGTAGATGCAGGGAAAGCCGTGCGCGTTGTGCCAGGCGATGGGGGCCGAAGCTAGGCGAGTTGGTCGCCGTACAGGTAGGCGGTGCCGCCGGCCACGTGGCGCACCGTGCCGCCTATCCATGCCTCTGGCGTCAGACCGGCACGGCGGCTGACAGAAACGCGAATGGTGGCGCCGCTGGGCTGGCGCACCGCCAGTGCGATTTCGCCGCCATCCATGGCGGCCCGATGCAGGCCGTACGCCAGGGAACCGGAGCCGCAGGCGGATTCGAGCAGGATGCTCCCAGTGTCGCGCACCCGCACCACCGGCGTGATGGAAGGGGCGGCAAGGGGGCCGTGGTGCCAGATGCATCCGGCCGCCGGTTCGTCATTCAGGCCATGGCGGGCAATGAGCATGCAGGCCTTGACCTGCCAGTCGCCGGGGAAGGGATGCACGGAGGCATCCAGCAACAGGTGGGTGATGCCCGGCAGGCGCACCAGTTCCAACCCTTCGCCCAGCGGCTGCACCAATCGGAACGCCGTGGCGTCCTGGGGCACCCGATCCTTGTCCACGCATACCGGTTCGGCCGTGTCTGCTGACGCGGGGTATGCGGAGGGGGCAGGGGGCGGAAGGGGCATGCGCACGGCGGCATCCGGACCATGCGGCGTATGCACCACCCGCACCGGCAGGGTGCCGGATACTCCGGAGCTGGCGATCTCGCCGGACATCAGTCCGCCGGGACCGGCATGAAGCACCCGCTTCAACGCCAGCAGCGCGGCCAGCGAACGACAGGCGTTGCCGCAGAATTCGCCGCCCATCATGTCGATGCGCGGGTACGTTCCAGCCAACGTGACAAACCCCACCTGTTCGGCGTGCACGTGATGCTCGCCCATCAGTTCCGCCGCCACGGCGGCGCGCAAGGGCGCGGGCACCGGATCGGTGACGAGAATGGTGGTGTTGCCGCCGGGGCTGAACTTGTGAAAGCGCAGGGCGCTGGGGTGGTGCATGACGAAGATGGGTTGAATGAACAATCTTGTCGTGTCAAGCAGGTGCCGCCCCGCAGGCGCAGGGGGGGTGCCGGGGCGAAAATACGGTCGGAATGCCGGAACATGCCGGATTACCAAGGTATGACACGCGATGGTCCGTGCGCGGGTGCGGTATGGCCCCTGACGCGCGGCATCTTGTGCATGATGCCCGATGGTTATCTAACTGTCCAGTATGACGGCATAATTTTTGGTGACAAAATGGTCAAATCGTAACAAGCTTAAATTGTTGTGTATTTACAAAAAAGACATTATTGAAGAAAGCGGTTCCCTTCATGGTCTGATTGCGATACTAAACCGCTATCAAAAACCCTAGTTTCCCTGCGAGGAGGCAAAGATGAAGAAGACAGTATTGCTCGTGCTGGCACTTCTGCTGGTGCTGTCGGGCCAGGCGTTCGCCGCCGACACCATCAAGCTCGGCTTCGTCATCCCCCTGACCGGTGACATCCCCAAGGTGGGTGAGGCCTCGAAGTTTGCCGCCGAAATGCTGCGCGAAGAAATCAACGGCAAGGGCGGCCTGGATGTGGGCGGCAAGAAGTACAAGCTCGAATTCGTGTTCGAGGACAACGAAGCCAAGCCCGAATCCGCCGTCAACGCCATGCTGAAGGTCATCGAGCGCGACCAGGTGCTGGCCGTGGTCGGTCCGCAGTCGTCCAAGCAGGCCGTGCCCGCCGGCGGCGTTGCCAACGACAACGAAACCCCGATGATCTCGCCCTGGTCCACCAACCCGGATACCACCAAGGGCCGTCCGTGGGTGTTCCGCGCCGCCTTCCTCGACCCCTTCCAGGCGCCCGTGGTGGCCAACTTCGCCACCAAGCAGTTCAAGGCCAAGAAGGCCGCCGTGCTGTTCGACATCTCCAACGACTACTCGAAGGGCCTTGCCGAGTTCTTCAAGGCGGAGTGGGAGAAGATGCACGGCGCCGGTTCCGTGGTGGGCATGGAATCGCACGGTACCAAGGACCAGGACTTCTCGGCCCAGCTTACCAAGGTTGTCGCCGCCAAGCCCGACTTCATCTTCCTGCCTGAAAACTACAACATCGTCGCCCTTATCGTGAAGCAGGCGCGCGACCTTGGCTACAAGGGTCCGTTCATGGGCTCCGACGCCTGGGGTTCCGCCGAGCTGATGGACCTGTGCGGCAAGGAATGCGTGGGCCAGTACTTCTCCACCCACTACGCCGCCGCTGGCGCCACCGGCGCCACCAAGGAATTCATCGACAAGTACAACAACAAGTACGGCTACATCCCCGACGACGTGGCCGCGCTGACCTGGGACGCCACCCGCCTCGTGCTGCAGGCCATCCAGAGCGTGGGCAAGGTTGACTCCGATACCCGCAAGATGCGCAAGGCCGTGCGCGACGCCATGGTCAACATCAAGAGCTTCGACGGCATCACCGGCAAGATGAGCTTCGACGAAAACCGCGACCCCATCAAGTGCGCCGTGGTCGTCAAGATCAGCGAGAAGGGCGAATTCACCTTCGCCGAATCGGTCTGCCCCAAGTAGTATGATGACACCCCGCGCGGCCCACTGGCTGCGCGGGGCCTTTTCCGCCGCACGCACAGCGCGGCTTCCGCTTCCATCCGCGCCGCCCTGCGGCGTGCCGGGTTGCCGCCCGGC
>NZ_VSMK01000070.1 GCF_011682075.1 Nitratidesulfovibrio liaohensis | reverse complement strand
CGGGCTTTGCCGCGCCGCCGGGCGTGGTGTCGTCGCTGCCGGGGGCCTGCCGGGCACCGTCTCGGGTGCCGTCGCGCAGGAGGGCCAGCAGGGCGAAGATGCCGCCTTCGCCGTCGTTGTCGGCGCGCATGATGAACAGCACGTACTTGATGGTGACCACCACGGTCAGCGCCCAGAACACCAGCGAAAGCACCCCCAGGATGTTGGTGGGCGTTACCGGCAGGGCATGCAGGCCGTGGAAGCATTCCTTGATGGCGTACAGGGGGCTGGTGCCGATGTCGCCGTACACCACGCCCAGCGCGGCAAGGGCCAGCGGCAGCAGGCGGTCGGCGCCATGAGTGGGCTGGGTGGCCCCGGGTTCGACGAATGGTGTGGATGGAGTGGCTGGCGCGGACGGAGCGGGCGACGCCGAAGTGCCGGAAGACGCGGCAGGGGCGGAAGCGGGTGCTTGTGTGGACATGTGCTCATGACCGGCAACAGGCGCAGACCCGGCGGAAGGCACGGGTGATGCGCCTCCGGTGGCGGAGGCTTGTGGGGCGGTGAGCCCTGTGGTGGAGAAAGTGGCGGACGAGGACGCAACGGCATCGCTACGCGGCGAGACGCACGCGGTGCCGTCCGGCATGCTGCCGGACGCGCCTTCGCCCAACGGATCGGAACCGGTGGACATGAGGCCTCCGAAAAGGGTGGGGAAAGCTTCCCCCACCCCGAGGCCTGTCCGTCCGGCGGTAGCCGCCCGCTGCATGACAACGGACGAATGCACGGAGGGTGCTCGGAGGGGTGCTCTCCCTTCGACGCCTGCGAGGTTAGCTGACGGGCTCGGGCCGAAGAGATTGCCCTACGCCTTGCGGCGATGCGCCCCGTACCGGGTGACCGGTTGTTGGGTCCCCCGCTTCCGCCCCAAGGCGGAACTCGGCGATTTCGGCGAGGGCTACGCCTGTCCGCCCACTCTGTCAATGGGGTGCGAAAGGCTTGTCTCGCAAGGACTTGCGGGCAGGCGCGAAGGGACGGGGCGGTGCGGGCAGGCGCGAAGGGACGGGGCGGTGCGGGCAGACGCGAAGGGACGGGGCGGTGCGGGCAGGTGGGGGGCAGAGTGGCGCAGTGCGCAGGCAGGAGAGGGCGGCAGCGCGGGGCATCGGGCCAAGCATCGGGCCAAGCATCGGGGGGGGGGGTATCGGACAGGCATCAGGCAGGGCCGACACTGAACGGTTCGTATCGGGCGGCGCGCATGCGCGCGTGGGGCAGGGTGCCTGCCCCCATTGCCAGATCCCGGCTGCTGCTCATGATGTAACGTGCGCGCGTGAAGGCGGCGTGGCCCCCGGGCCGGGCCGCAGCGTAAGGACGTAGCGCCTGGCCAGTCGGGCGGTAGTGCCCCGGAGAGCCTTTTTCCGTTTTTTTCGGGCATCGTGCAAGAAAACCGCTTGACGGTGACGGCGTGCGCATGTAGATACCCCTCCTGCCTCGCAGGTGTAGGCGCGTAGCTCAGGGGGAGAGCACTTCCTTGACACGGAAGGGGTCAGCAGTTCAAATCTGCTCGTGCCTACCACACCGAAAGCCCAGAGAGGGAGGTTCCGGCCTCCCTTTCTTGTTATGGTGCGCGCGGCGGCAACAACAAACTCACCGAGGAGATTCGGCGTGAACGTGACCATCGAAGGACAGGTGTTCGACGTGCAGTCCGGCGTCTCCTGCCGTGACGCCCTCAAGGGCGCCCTGAGCGGGAAGAAGTTCAAGAATGTCGTAGCCTGCCGCTGCAACGGCACCCCGCTCGACCTCACCGCCACCGTGCCCGCCGACACCACCACCATCGAACCGGTCTTCGCCGATTCGCCGGAAGGCATCGAGCTCATCCGCCACTCTGCCGCGCACATCATGGCGGAAGCGGTGCAGAAGCTGTTCCCCGGCGTGAAGGTGACCATCGGCCCTGCCATCGACAGCGGGTTCTACTACGATTTCGACTACGAACGCCCCTTCTCCGTGGACGACCTCGAAGCCATCGAGGCGGAAATGCAGAAGATCGTGGCTGCCGCGCATCCCTTCACCCGCACGGAAATGACCAAGGACGAGGCCGTGGCCCTGTTCGAGGGCATGGGCGAGACCTACAAGGTCGAGATCGTGCGCGACATTCCGGCGGACACGGTGTCCGTGTACCGCAGCGGCGACTTCGTCGACCTGTGCCGCGGCCCGCATATTCCCGACACCAGCTTCGTGAAGGCGTTCAAGCTGCTCTCCGTGGCCGGTGCCTACTGGCGCGGCGACGAAAAGAACCGCATGCTTTCGCGGGTGTACGGCACGGCCTTTGCCGACCCCAAGGCCCTGAAGGACCATCTGCACCAGATCGAAGAGGCCAAGCGCCGCGACCACCGCAAGCTGGGCCAGCAGCTGGATCTGTTCGCCTTCCACGAAGACGTCGCCCCCGGCATGGTCTACTGGCATCCCAAGGGTATGCTGCTGCGCACCATCCTCGAGGACTTCCTGCGCAAGGAACACCTGAAGCGCGGGTACGAACTGGTGCAGGGGCCGCAGCTTCTGCGCCGCGAGGTGTGGGAAAAGTCGGGCCACTACGACAACTACCGCGAGAACATGTACTTCACCGTCATCGACGACAACGCCTATGGCGTGAAGCCCATGAACTGCGTCTCGCACATGCTCATCTACAAGAGCCACCTGCGCAGCTACCGCGACCTGCCGCGCCGCATGTTCGAACTGGGCGTGGTGCACCGCCACGAAAAGTCGGGCGTGCTGCACGGCCTGTTGCGCGTGCGCCAGTTCACCCAGGACGATGCGCACATCCTGTGCCGCCCCGACCAGCTGGAAGCCGAGATCATCGGCGTCATCGCGCTGGTGCGCGACCTGATGGGCCTGTTCGGCTTCGACTACCGCATCGTCATCTCCACCCGGCCGGAAAAGTCCATCGGCTCGGACGAGGACTGGGACCGCGCCACCAACGCGCTCATCGGCGCGGTGGCCACGGCGGGCCTGTCGTACACCATCAACGAGGGTGACGGCGCCTTCTACGGCCCCAAGATCGACATCAAGGTCACGGACGCCATCGGGCGCGAGTGGCAGCTGTCCACCATCCAGGTCGATTTCACCTTGCCTGACAGATTCGACTTGGTGTACATCGGGCAGGATGGCGAGCGCCATCGCCCGGTTATGGTCCACAGGGCCATCCTGGGTTCGCTCGAACGCTTCATCGGCGTGCTCACGGAGCACTTTGCCGGGGCCTTCCCCACGTGGATAGTCCCGGTTCAGGCGCGCCTGCTGACCGTCACCGACGCCCAGAACGATTTCGCCATGGGTGCGCGTGACCAGCTTGTGGCCGCTGGCCTTCGGGTAGAGGCCGATACGCGCAACGAAAAGCTGGGCTACAAGGTCCGCGAAGCCCAGTTGGAGAAAATTCCCTACATCCTCGTGGTGGGGGACAAGGAAGTGGAGGCCGGGGGCGTCAACGTGCGGCTGCGCAACGGCGAAAACCTTGGCCTCAAGACCCTTGCCGAAGTGGCGGAAATGATCAGGGCGGACTGCCAGGAACCGTTTAAACGTGGAGGAATGAGCTATAGCTTCTCCTAACAACAGGATGCGCCGCGATATCCCGCAGGACACCGTGCGGCGTAATGAACAGGTCCGTGCCCGCGAAGTGCGGGTCATCGGAGCGGACGGCGAACAGCTCGGCATCTTGTCGCGCAACGACGCCATCGCGCACGCAAAGGAGCTGGGCCTCGACCTCGTCGAGGTGGCCGCCACGGCCGATCCGCCCGTGTGCCGCGTGATGGACTACGGGCGCTTCAAGTACGAGCAGCAGAAGAAGAAGGCCGAGGCGAAGAAGAACCAGACCGTGATCCAGATCAAGGAAATCAAGGTCCGGCCCAAGACGGATGACCATGACTACGACACCAAGGTCAGGCACATCCGCCGCTTCATCGAGGAAGGCGACCGCTGCAAGGTCACCGTCTTCTTCCGCGGGCGCGAAATCGTCCACAAGGATCGCGGCCAGTCCATTCTCGACCGTATCGTCGAGGATACCAAGGACATCGCCAAGATGGACCAGGAGGCCCGCGCCGAAGGCCGCACCCTGTTCATGATGCTCGCTCCGCTGCCGAAGAAATAGGCCGCATCGGCCCTTGCTTCCGGCGCGTTTTTATCGCATTATGCCCCCTCTCGCCGGGGGTGCGGTCGCTTGCGCCGCTGCAACCGACCGGGAATTTTCGACGATCCAGTCCTTGAGAAGGCAAACCGGGTCCTCCGCCTTGCGGGGGGCTTCGTCATGCGTCCGTCGCCGCCCCGGCGGCCACGGCGCGAGCAGAGAACGGCAAGGAGTATCCAATGCCCAAGATCAAGACCCGGCGTTCCGCCGCCAAGCGCTTCTCCGTGACCGGCAGCGGCAAGTTCAAGCGCCGCAAGCAGAACCTGCGCCACATCCTCACGAAGAAGAACGCCAAGCGCCGCATGCGCCTCGGCCAGTCCGCCACGGTGGACAGCACCAATGAGAAGGCTGTGCGCCGGATGATGCCCTACGCCTAACGAAGGCGTTCAAAAAAGTACTTTTGCCCTCCGGCTGCGTCGGACTCGCCTTTTGCTCCGGTCGAGTACCTAAGAGTACACTCCCTTCGCAAAAGGCTCGTCCTCCTTGCCGGAGAACAAAATTCCTTTTTTTGAATCGCCTTCGTCGGGGCCAGTGCCCCGGCAAGGCGTGCTCTCCGTCCAACGAGAGCGCATCCCGCACTTTACATTATCCGCTCCGCTGGCCCGGTCTCTCGCCTCGCGGAGTCAAGATCACGATGGAGGTATTCCATGCGCGTGAAGAGAGGTCTCGCCTCCCACAGGCGTCACAAGAAGTATCTGGACGCGGCCAAGGGTTTCCGTGGCGGCCGCAGCAAACTGTACCGCACCGCCCGCGAGGCCGTTGAACGTTCGTGGATGTACGCGTTCCGCGACCGCAAGGTGAAGAAGCGCGAATTCCGCAAGCTGTGGATCCTGCGCATCAACGCCGGCGCCCGCATGCACGGTCTGTCGTACAGCAAGTTCATGCACGGCCTCACCCTTGCCGGCATCTCCCTGAACCGCAAGGTGCTTGCCGACCTTGCCGTGCGCGAGAAGGAAGATTTCGCGAAGCTGGCGCAACTCGCCGCCTCGAAACTCAACTAACCCCATACGGGGTCTCTACGCATGGACCTTCTCAAGGAACTGGAAAGCCTGGTCCCGGAACTCGAAAGAGGCCTGGACCAGGCTTCGTCATTGACGGAGCTTGAGGAACTGCGCGTCGCCTTCCTTGGCCGCAAGGGGCGTCTTGCGCAGATCATGGGCCGCCTGCCCGAACTTTCGCCGCAAGACCGGCCCCGCCTGGGGCAGGCCGCCAACGGCGTCAAGATGGCCCTCACCGAACGCTTCGAAGGCCGCAAGACCGCCCTCGAAGCCGCCAGCGAGGCCGCCGCGCTTTCCCGCTTCGACCCGACTCTGCCCGGCCGCGCGCCGTGGCGTGGCTCGCTCCACCCCGATACCCTGGTCATGGAGGAAATCTGCTCCGTGTTCCGGGGGCTAGGTTACGACATCGTGACCGGGCCGGAAGTGGAGATGGACCACTACAACTTCGAAGCGCTGAACATGCCCGCCGAACACCCGGCGCGCGACATGCAGGACACCCTGTACGTCACCGAGTCCATCCTGATGCGCACCCACACCTCGCCGTTGCAGGTGCGCACCATGCTGGCGCGCAAGCCCCCGGTGGCCATCATCGCCCCCGGCAAGGTCTACCGCCGCGACTCGGACATCACGCACACCCCCATGTTCCACCAGATCGAAGGCCTGATGGTGGACAAGGGCGTGAGCATGGCCGACCTGCGCGGCACGCTCACCTCGTTCCTGCGCACCGTGTTCGGCGGCGATACCAGGGTCCGCTTCCGCCCCAGCTTCTTCCCCTTCACCGAGCCCAGCGCCGAGGTGGACATCTCGTGCTGCATCTGCGGCGGCAAGGGGCACGTGGGCAACGAACCCTGCCGGGTGTGCAAGACCACCGGCTGGGTCGAGATCCTGGGCTGCGGCATGGTGGACCCCGCCGTGTTCACCGCCGTGGGCTATGATCCCGAGGAATACACCGGCTTCGCCTTCGGCCTTGGCGTCGAACGCGTGGCCATGCTCAAGTACGGCATTGGTGACCTGCGCATGTTCTTCGAGAATGATGTGCGGTTCCTGTCCCAGTTCAGCTGAGTTTTTGAAGACAAGCGGGGGGCGGGGAAGGGGACCCTTTGAAAAGGGTCTCCCTTCCCCGCCCCCCGTCCCCCCCCACCCCATCCCCCCCAAACTTTACGATTGGGTTGGTCGGAGAGGGGGAGTTGGTCGCGGGTGCTGCCTGCTCACGCCTACAATGAAAAAATTTGGGGGGGTGGGGTCCGGGGAGGGAGACCCTTTTCAAAGGGTCCCCTCCCCGGTTCCTCCCCCGATTCTCTTAATCATGGAGTAGCCCCATGCTGCTGTCCCTTGCCTGGCTGCGCGAATTCGTTCCCTTCGAAGGCACCGCCGAACAACTCGGCGACCGTCTGACCATGCTCGGCCTTGAACTGGAGGAAATCCGCCGCCCGTTCGACGCCATCCGCACCATCGTGGTGGGCCACGTGGTGGAACGCGCCAAGCACCCGGAGGCCGACAAGCTTTCGGTGTGCAAGGTTGACGCGGGCCAGGGCGAGCTGCTGGACATCGTGTGCGGCGCGCCCAACGTGGCTGCCGGACAGAAGGTGCCGGTGGCCCTGGTGGGCACCACCATGCCTGGCGGAATGGTCATCAAGAAGGCCAAGCTGCGCGGCCAGCCCTCGCACGGCATGATCTGCTCCGAGCGTGAACTGGGCCTTAGCGACGACCACGAAGGCATCATGGTCCTGCCGGAGCACTTCACGGTGGGCAGGCTGCTGGTGGACGAACTGCAACTGGACATGGAGGTGTGCGACATCTCCATCACGCCCAACCGCGCCGACTGTCTTTCCGTGCTGGGCCTTGCGCGAGAGGTGGCCCTGGGCTTCGGCCTGCCGCTGACCCTGCCCCGGTTGAACGTGGTTGAAGACGGCCCGGACTGCTCCGGCGAGGTGGCCATCGAAATCGCGGACCCGGCCCTGTGCCATGCCTATCACGGGCGCATTCTCGAAAACATCCGCGTGGGCAAAAGCCCGGCGCGCATCCGCCACCGGCTTACCGCCATCGGCGTGCGCCCCATTTCCAACATCGTGGATGCCACCAACTACGTAATGATGGAACTGGGCCAGCCCATGCACGCCTTTGACCTGGACCTGCTGGAAGGCTCGCGCATCGTGGTCTCCCCTGCGGTGGCGGGCGAGCGCATCGTGACCCTGGACGGCCAGGACCGCGCGCTGGTGGCGGGCGACCTGCTGATCCGCGACGCGGTGAAGCCCGTGGCCCTTGCGGGTGTCATGGGCGGCGCCAACTCCGAAGTTTCCGACGCCACCACCCGCGTGCTGCTGGAAAGCGCCGTGTTCCGTCCCGGCACCGTGCGCCGCACGGGCCGCAGGCTGGGCCTTTCCAGCGAGGCGTCGTACCGCTTCGAGCGCGGCGTGGACCAGGCGGGGGCGGTGTACGCCATGCACCGCGCGGCCCAGATGATGGCCGAGCTTTCCGGCGCGCGGTTGCGCCCC
>NZ_VSMK01000069.1 GCF_011682075.1 Nitratidesulfovibrio liaohensis | reverse complement strand
GGCACCGGCAAACGGCGGTGCCGCACCTGCCACGCCCACCACCTCTGCCCCGTCGGCAGCACCGGCAGCACCGGTCGTCCCCTCAACGCTGGCGGGGCTGCTGCCTCCCGGCGCCGAGGCGACCGCCCCTCCGCAGGCCATTGTCGAACAGGCCCGCAAAACCCTGGCCGAAGCGGTCATCACCCCCAGCCAACTCTACGTGCTGGATGCGGCGATGCGCCAGGCCGCGCCAAACCCCTTCCACCCGGTGCCGGGCAAGGGCGACGGCCCAGGTGGACCGGACGGAACGGACGGCAAGTCCGCCGCACACGACATCGCCTACTCGGGCTACGTGGCCATCGGCAACAGCGTGCTGGCCATCCTGGACGGCCTTGAATACCGCGTGGGCGAAACCGTGGCGGAGACCGGATACGTGGTGAAGTCGATAACGCCGGGCAAGGTCGTCCTGGCATCGCCGGGTGATGTGACCGACAGGGAAATCCCCTACTCGGGCGACGACCTGTAACCTGCGAGCAGTACCGGAGATTTTTGATGCGCCTCTTGAGAAGACACGTTTCCCTGGCCCTCGTCGTCCTGCTTGCGGCGGCATTCGTTCTTGGCACGCTGGGCTGCGCCAAGCGCAAGGAAGAATCCGACCCGTTCTTCGACAAGTGGAAGGCCATGTCCACCAATTCCACGGGCTACTCGCCCTCGCGCGATGCGCGCGACATACAGCCCCGCGCCGTGCTGAAGCAGGACAAGGTGGCGGAAGAACAGGACCAGCAGGCCCGCCCGCTGCCCAACGTGCCGGTTACGCTCAAGCTGCACAACGTGGACGTGGGCGTGGCCCTGCGCAGCCTGGCCGCCGCCGCGGACAAGAACATCATCCTCAGCCCCGCCGTGAAGGGCTCGGTCAACGTCAACGTCAACCGGGTGCCATGGTCCGACGTGTTCAAGGGCATGCTGGACAGCAACGGGCTGGACTACGCATGGCAGGGCGAACTGATCAAGGTCATGACCATGGCCGACAAGAAGGCCGAGCTTGAACGCGCCACGCTGGAAAACCAGCGCATGGCCCAGAAGCTGAAGGGCCGCAAGGTCGGTCCGCTGGTCACCACAGTGCTCGACGTGCGCTACGCGGAGGCGGCGGAACTGAAGAAGAACCTGGAAGGCTTCCTGTCCAAGGACGACGCGGGCAAGGCCGTGGGTGCCGTGGTCGTGGACACCTTCACCAACTCGCTGATCATCCAGGCCGTGGAAGACGACCAGAAGAAGCTGATGACCCTGGTTTCCAACCTCGACAAGCCCCGCGCGCAAATCCAGCTGAAGGCGCACATCGTGGAAGCCACCAAGGAAACCGCACGCGAACTGGGCATCCAGTGGGGCGGCGTGAACCGGGTGGGCAACATGGCAGGCAGCAACGACCTGTGGGTCACCCCCGGCGGCACCGGCGGCACGGCGGGCACCAGCCCCTACTCCGGCAGCTACACGCCCATATACGGATCTCCCGGCATCAGCGGGCAGGGCAACGGCATCAACTTCCCCATCGACACCACGGGCAAGTCGGGCGCGGGCTCGCTGGGGCTGATGTTCGGCACCATTGGCGGCAACATGCTGGAAATGCAGCTTTCCGCCCTGCAGGAAAACAGCAAGATCAACATCCTGTCGTCACCGTCCATCTCCACGCTGGATAACCAGATGGCCTACACCGAAAACGGCGAAAAGGTGCCCTACGTCTCCACCAACGCCCAGGGCGACCGCGAGGTGAAGTTCGAAGACGCCGTGCTGCGCCTTGAAATCACCCCCCATGTCATCGACGACAAGAACCTGAAGCTGAAGGTGCTGGTGAAGAAGGACGAGGTGGACCTTACCCGCAAGGTGGAAGGCAACCCCTTCATCATCAAGAAGCAGACGGAAACCACGCTCATCGTGCAGGACGGCGAGACCATCGTCATTTCCGGCCTGACCAAGGACCGCAAGAGCACGGGCCGCAGCGGCGTGCCCGGCCTGCACGACGTGGAAGGCCTGGGCTGGCTGTTCGGCAGCGATTCCAAGGCCAGCAAGCTTGAAGAAGTGCTGATCTTCATCACGCCTGCCGTGCTGCCCTACCGCGAAATGGCGGAACAGGGCGCCACGCAGCAGATCACGGTGCAGCCGGGACAGGCTGGCCAGCCCCCCGTCATCGATCAAGCGGTGCTGCCCCGCCAGTAGCCGCACGGGCCGCGAACCATGACGCCACACCATCACCCCGTAGCAAGGTAGGAACGCCGTGCGTCAGCGTGTACGATTGGGCGAACTGCTGGTGCAGGCCGGGCTGCTTACCGAAGAGCAGCTGAAGGCCGCCCTGCGCGAACACAAGAAAAGCGGGCTGCGCCTTGGCCAGTACCTGACCAAGACCAACCTGTGCCGCGAATCGGACGTGGTGGAACTGATAAGCCGCCAGCTGAAGATAGAACGGTACAGCCCGCAGCAGCACCCGCTGAGCCTGAACATGGCGGAGCGCCTGCCGCTGGACGCCGCGCAGAAGTGCAGCGCGGTGCCCCTGCAACAGCACGGTCACGTGCTGGTGGTGGCCATGGTGGACCCGCTGGACATCGACGCGCTGGATACGCTGGAGTTCATCACCAACAGCGAAGTGGAACCGCTGATCTGCACGGAACAGGAATACAACCAGCTGTTCAGTGCCATCTACGGCATGTTCACCAACCTTGACGGCGTCATCGAAAGCCTGGGCGAGTTGCACACCGCCGCCGCCAGCCAGACCGACGCCGCCGAGCGCGACGTGGCCGTGGACGAACTGGCCAACCAGGCCGACCTTGCCCCCGTCATCCGGCTGGTCAATTCCATTCTGGCCCAGGCCGTGCGCGAAGGCGCCAGCGACGTGCACATCAGCCCGGAAAAGGACAGCGTGCAGGTGCGCTTTCGCATAGACGGCAAGCTGCGCGAGGCCCCGGCCCCGCCGCGCAGCGTTGCTCCTGCGGTGGTCTCGCGCATCAAGATATTGGGCAACATGGACATCGCCGTCACCCGCGTGCCGCAGGATGGCCGCTTTACCATGCACCTGGACAACCGCGAGATAAACGTGCGCGTGTCCAGCATACCCACCATCTACGGCGAAAACATGGTGCTGCGCCTGCTGGACATGAGCGGGCGCGACTACACGCTGGACATGCTGGGCATGCAGCAGAACGACCACGTGACCATCGAGGGGGCCATCCACAAGCCCTACGGCATGATCCTGTCCACCGGCCCCACGGGCAGCGGCAAGTCCACCAGCCTGTACGCCATCCTGAAAAGCATCAACCGGCCGGACATCAACATCATCACACTGGAAGACCCGGTGGAATACCGCATCCGGGGCATCCGGCAGGTGCAGCTGAACCGCAAGGCAGGCATGACATTCGCCAGCGGCCTGCGCTCCATTTTGCGGCAGGACCCGGACGTGGTGATGGTGGGTGAAATACGCGACGCGGAAACCGCCGCCATTGCCGTGCAGGCTGCCCTTACCGGGCACCTTGTGCTGTCCACCCTGCACACCAACGATGCGGCAGGCGCGGTGACGCGGCTCATCGACATGGGCATAGAGCCGTTTCTGGTCTCGTCGGTGCTGCTGGCCTCGTTCGCGCAACGGCTGGTGCGCCGGGTGTGCACCAACTGCGCGGAACCGTACGAGCCGCTGCCCGCAGCGCTGGCCGCCTTCGGCCTTGCGCCGGATACGCCGGGCGCCACGTACCTGAAGGGGCGCGGCTGCCATCACTGCGCGCACACCGGGTACCGGGGGCGCACCGGGGTGTTCGAAATTCTGCCCATGACCCAGATGATCCAGGATCTGGTGATCAAGCGCAGTTCCACGCAGGTCATCGCGGAATCGGCCATCGACGCGGGCGTCATGCGCACCCTGAAGCAGGACGCGGCCATGAAGATATTGCGCGGCACGACGACGGTTGAGGAAGCCGCCACGTCCGTGATGTTGTAGCAACAATTTGTTGCCTTTCGCTTTTTCGCCTTTGTCATGCTGCCTTTCTTCCTTATACCCCGCGACGGCTTCCGTCGCGGGTGGCTGGCGGGGATGATGCAAGGAATTACGAGTTTTGCTCGCCGGGCAAGGCGGATTGGAATTTTTGAGCGGAGCGTACTCATGTACGTGAGCATCAAAAATTTCAAGCCAACACAGCCCGGCTACAAAAGACGGATTCCGCCCGCAGCATGCACGCGGTGAGCATTACCCACTGAACGGCAACGACATATTTCACAGCTAACCGACAACGCACTTAACAGGCACGTACATGCCCACCTACGTCTACACCGCGCTGAACGACAACGGCGTGAACATGCAAGGCACCATCGACGCGGACACCGCAGACGCGGCCCGCGCCCTGCTGCTGTCGCGCGGCTACGTGCCCCTGAAGGTCAAGACGCGAGGGGCCAGCCTCGAGTTCGGGGCGCTGGGCGACATCCTGAACCCGGTGAAACCCAAGGAACTCATCCTGTTCACCAAGCAGTTCCGCACCCTGTTCCAGGCGGGCATACCCATTACCCAGCTGTTGCAGGTGTTGCAGAACCAGACCGAAAGCAAGCGGCTGAAGCGCGTGGCGGCGGATATGGCCCAATCCATCGTGGGCGGCAGCACTCTGTACGACGCCTTCAAGGCGCACCCGCGCGTATTCAGCGAACTGTACTGCTCCATGATGCGGGCAGGCGAGGCCAGCGGCGCGCTGGGCGACGTGATGGAACGCCTTGTGTACCTGCTGGAGCACGAACACAAGATACGCGCCGACATCAAGTCCGCCATGCGTTACCCCAAGATGGTGCTGGGCGCGCTGACCGTCGCGTTCTTTGTATTGCTGAACGTGGTCATCCCCAAATTCATCATGATCTTCTCGCAGGCCCGCATCCAATTGCCGTGGCCCACCAAGGTCGCCATCGCCATGCACCATGCCATCACCGACTACTGGCCCCTGCTGCTGGCCGGGCTGATGGCGCTGATCGTGGCCTACAAGTGGTGGGTGCGCACCCCCACCGGCAAATACTGGCGGGACAACCTGCTGCTGCGCATGCCTATCACCGGCCCGGTGCTCCAGAAATCGGTCATGGCCCGCTTTGCCTCCATCTTTTCCATCATGCAGTCCAGCGGCGTTTCCGTGCTGGATGCCCTGGACGTGCTGACCAACACCATCGGCAACGAGGCCATCGCCCGCGAATTCCGCAGGATTCAGGACAAACTGAAGGAAGGCCGGGGCATCGCGGACCCGTTGAAGTCCGCGAAATTCTTCACCCCTCTGATCATCAACATGGTGGCCATTGGCGAAGAATCGGGCAGCCTCGACTCCATGCTGAAGGACGTGGCCGCCCACTACGACGAAGAAGTGGAATATGCAGTGGCAGGCATGGCCGAGGCCATCGGCCCCATTCTCATCGTGGTGCTGGCGGCGGTGGTGGGCTTCTTTGCCCTCGCCATCTTCATGCCCATGTGGGACCTGACACAAATGGCGGGCAGACACAAATAGCGCCCTTGTTACGCCCATGCATGCCGGGCACGGTGCGCGGACTCCAAGGGGGGCTGCACACGCACCGGCACCATATAGGGAGGGGGACGGAAGGTCCGGAACCCGATTGGATTTGAAGACATCAGAGAATCATAACACCATGCATCAGGAGAAACATTCCATGATCCGAAACAGAAAAGACAGGCAAAAGGAAGCAGGCTTCACGCTCATCGAAATCATTGCGGTGCTGGTCATTCTTGGCGTTCTGGCCGCTGTTGCCGTGCCCAAGTACTTCGACCTTCAGGAAAACGCCCGCCAGTCTGCCGTTGATGCCGCGGCTGCGGAACTCCAGGCCCGGCTGAACCAGCGCTTTGCGCAGGCCCTTCTCGCTGGTTCCAACTGCGCTGCTGCTCAAACCGCCGCGCAGACCGAGGTCACCAACAACTCCGTCATTGGCGGCGGCTGGACTGTTTCCGGGATTTCCTGGGCCCAGGCCGCACAGGGCGGGGGCACTCAGCAGGTATTCGAATCGTCCGTGTCGCTTTCGCACCCCACGGTAACGGGTGGTACGGCCATCGCCGCTTCTGAAGCTGCCAACACCAAGGCGCTGCAAACTCCCGCTTGCAATTAATGTTTCCGGCGGCGGCGCCCCGCGCCGCCGCCCTTTTCCCCTACGTACAGGTGCCCGCCATGAATGAGACATTCCACCGCATCATCTCCCAGGCCGTGACCCACGGCTGGTCCGACGTGCACCTTACCGGCGGCCATCCGGTGGTGTACCGCAAGGATGGGGACATCGGCATGCTGCGCAACGCCGTGCTGGCCCCCGCAGAGATGGACGAACTGGCGCGCGCCCTGCTGAACCCGCACCGGGCGGACATACTGCGCCGCCGCTGGTCGGTGGATTTCGCGCATACCGTGGCGGGCATCCGGGTACGGATGAACATCTTCAGCACCACGCGGGGGCTCAGCCTGGCCGTGCGACTGCTGGCCGGGCGCATCCCCACCCTGGCCCACCTGAACCTGCATCCCTCGCTGGAAGAATTCACCCGTCTGCGGGCCGGGCTGATACTGGTGTGCGGCGCCACGGGCAGCGGCAAGACCACCACCATGGCCGCCATGCTGGACGAGATAAACCGCAACCGTCCGGCGCACATCATCACGCTGGAAGACCCCATCGAATACCGCTTCGCCTCCAAGAAGGCCTTCGTGGAGCAGCGGGAACTGGGGGCACATTTTCCGTCCTTCGAGCGCGGCCTGCTGGACGTGCTGCGCGAAGACCCGGACGTGATCCTGGTGGGCGAACTGCGCGAGGCGGAAACCATCCGCCTTGCCCTCAGCGCCGCCGAATCCGGCCACCTGGTCATTGCCTCGCTGCATTCCGCCACGCCGGAAGAAGCCCTGTACCGGCTGTGCAACGCCTTTCCGCTGGAGGCGCAAGACCTGGTGCGGCACCAGCTGTCGTCCACCCTGCACGCCATCGTGGTGCAGCAGTTGCGCATGCACCCGGTGGCGCGGTTCCGCGTGCCGGTGCTTTCCCTGCTCATCGGCACCCACCCGGTGCGCATGCTGGTGCGCGAAGGCAGGTTCGCCCAGTTGCACAGCATCATGGAAATGGGGCGCGGCGAGGGCATGTACACCATGGAGGCCTATCACGAAGACTACCTGAACAGGCCGCAACGTTTTTCCGCCCCGTCCAACGTGTTTCGCCCGGCGCCGGAAGAGGAACAGTTTCCGGACCATGAATCGCCCCTGGTGGACCGTGGTCTTGGCACCACCCATTACGCACCGGAAGCGGCCCGGCATCTGGCCCGGTCGGGCGCCAATCTGCCGGATGCGTCCTATGGGGATGCCGCCCAACTCGATGTTGGCACTTCGGGCACTTCGGGCACGGCACGCACGGACGAGCACGGCGAGACGGTGTACACCCTTACCGACGAAGGCAGGCTGGAAGACGTGCTGCGGGAATTTTCCAGCCGGTAGCGCGCGAAATGTCCGGCGGCAATGTACGGGGCCATGCATGCGCGGCACGGGGGCACGCCGCCACGGACACGATGACCACGAATCCTTCACGCCGTACGGGCGGGCACCGGCCCGCCGCAACGACCGGGCCGCGCGCCCGGCAGGCACGCACATGACGACGCACACCACGCATCCTGCATCCCGCCGCCCCCT
>NZ_VSMK01000068.1 GCF_011682075.1 Nitratidesulfovibrio liaohensis | reverse complement strand
GATACGGCCCCGGCCACGGTGATGGCGGCCAGCGGGCCGCGTCGGGGTATCTGGTGCGTATGCCCCGCTGTGCGCAGCAGGTCCGGGGTCACGGCAGCGCCGGAGCGTCCGCTGGCGTCGATGCCCACGGGCGCGGGGGCGCCGGGTTCGTGGATCAGCCAGAAACCGTCGCCGCCAAGGCCGGTCATGTGCGGATAGATGGCGCACAGGGTGGCGGCTGCGGCCACCACGGCCTCCACGGCGTTGCCACCCTCGCGCAGGATGGCCAGACCGGCCTGCGAGGCGAGGTGATGGGGGGTGACGACCATGCCCCTGCGGGCGCGCGGCGTGTGCAGCATGACCGGGCTCCTTGGCGTTGAAATTTCAACGGGCATCCGCTGTCGGCCATGCCGCCAGCCTGCCCGTCTGCGGCCTTGCGCCGTCTGCATCCGCCCCTACCAGAAAGTTTGAGGGAGGGGATGGGGTCCGGGGAAGGGGAGGGTACTTTTCAAAGTACCCTCCCCTTCCCCGGTTCGTCTTCTCTCTTTCCCCTACCCCCGCAGCCGCAGGTAATTGCGGAACAACCGGCGGCTCATGCGCGACCAGGTGTCGAAGTCGGCGGTGGATTCCAGGCCGGGCACCAGCGCCTTGACCACGGGGAATTCCAGGTCGGCGTGGGTGAGTTCCACGTACACGGGGGCCATGCGGTTGACGGCGAACAGGGTTTCCAGCAGCGCCAGGTTGCGCTGGGGCGATTCCAGGGTCAGGTCGGGCAGATCTTCCAGCTTGCGTTCCGGCAGGCCGCGCACGCCGGGGCCGGAGGGGCCCCCGTTGGGGTAGGCGAAGGGCGTTTCGGTCATGGCGGAAAGCACGGCGCGGCGACCGGAAAGGCCTGCGCCGGTGCCGCGCGCCACCTGCCCGCGCGGCCCCACCACGAAGCACTTGTAGCAGGGCACGCCGAATTCGGTGGTCAGGTCCTGGAACTGGATGTGGATGCCGCGCGCGGCGTAATCGTCCAGCAGGGATTGCAGGCGCGCATCGTCGGTGACCAGGCGGAAGCACTGCGAGCGGTCGTAGGGCATGGTGGCTTCGGCGTCGCGCTCGAGGATTTCAGTGAGCGCGGCCACCTTGGCCTCGGCCATGATATTGCCGGTGGCAAGGCCCGTGGAACCGGACGCCGAGAACAGGGCGATTTCGTCAAGGTTGCAGAACAGATAGGCCATTTGCGCGGGCACCAGCACGGGCCGCGTGCCGCCCGCGTCGTCGGGGGTGTGCCCGGTGAGCCAGTACAGGGGCTGGTCCTGATAGGGGGCCTCCAGCGGAATGGCGTGGGGGGGCAGCACCTCGCGGCCATCGGCCAGCAATTCGGACAGGCGGGCGCGCAACAGCGGCTGCGGCGTGGCCCGGTCGAGCACATGGAGCTGGCCCCCAATTCCGCCGACCTCACCCACGGAAACGTAGGATGAGGCGCGCTCCACCATCTCCATGGCGTACGAGGCACGCGCATCGGCCAGGGACAGGCCGCGCCCGTAGGTGGTGCCCTCGCCTTTCAGGGTGTAGTCCAGCGCGCCGCAGCGCACGGTCATGTCCACATTCCAGCGGCGCAGCAGGGCGATGGGCGAAAGGGACGCCTCGTGGCGCATTTCGACCCCGGCGATGATGCCGTTTTCCACCAACCGCTCGAGCGCGAGGGATGCCGTCTCGTGCGATGGCGGGCGCTGCCAGGGGGCGGATTCCGGGGGCTCCATGGCCAGCAGGGCGCGGATGTCGGCGGCGGTTGCCACCGGGCGTTCCGGGCCGTCCAGAATTTCCGCCGGGTCGTACAGCGGGGGGATGTCCATGTCCTCGAGCTGCGGCAGCATGCGGTGGTTGTGCATGTTGTCGCGGAACACCTCGCACCAGGCGCGATGCAGGTCGCGATCGGGCTGGGCGTGCCAGCGCAGGGCGATGTGCGGGGTGGCGGTTTCGATGGCGGCAAGGGCTTGCGGCGCTGGGGCCGGAGCCGCCGCAAGCAGGCCGGAAAGATCGGGGTTCAGCAGGCACGCCTCGCGAAGCAGGGCGGCGGTGGCGGGCCGGGCGATGGGGTCAAGCCCGTCCAGCAGGGCGGACATGCGTTCCGGGGGGAACACGGCGGCAAGGCGCAGCAGATGGCTGTGCAGGAATTCATCGAGGGGGGCGGCCTCCAGCCGGTCGAGCCCCTGCTCGAAGGTCATGTCCGCAGGCGGCTCGCAGGCGAAGTAGCCCGTGGTGGCCTCCGTGGAGGTGTGCGCGTAACGGTAGTGCAGGGTGGGGAGGGCGGCGGCGGGGGCCGCAGGCTTGGTCGAATCGGGCATGGGTCCTCCGTGAGTGTGCGTGGGGATGGCATAGCGTATGGGCGGTGGAGGGACAAGGGAGAGGAGAAAGGGGAGGTAGAGATGTTGTGCGCGATCGGGTGCGGCCTTTACGAAGACAGTCGTGCCCTGTTGATCACGCCCGATCTCGTTATGCCTCCGGCGGACAAGGGGCCATTGAACGATGGCCCCTTGCATCCCCGCGTTCCAGGGGCTCCGCCCCTTGGAACCCCGAGTAGTCCTGCACCGCATTCCTTCGTCGCCAGCTTCCCTCCGGCGCAGGACGCCTCCGGGCGATCTGGCGCCGGGAATGCGATGTGCGCATGGCTCCCGGTGGCATGGCACAACGAGGGTGCCTTTACCTTCACCCTCGTCGCGGCGCGCATCCGTTACCGCCGGAGCTTCCGCCGTCGCAAAGCCTCCGGCGGCGATCTCCGGCTACGGATGCGTATCGCCGCGCGAAGGTTTTTTGTGCTTAAGCGAAGGGAGTGCGTTTTTAGGAGACCGGTGCCCGTAACATGGTGACGAGCGTGTTCATCGTCTGCGTTTCGTGCGTAGAAGTGTGTGACGCCGGGCTTTGACGGCGGCACATGCGTCGCGACGGGGGTGTGGGTAAAGTACCCCAAGCTTTGCCACGCCAGCGAGAGCGACGTACGCATTGGCGCCACCGGCGGCAGATCACCCGGAGGCGCCCTGCGCCGAAGGGAAGCTGCCGCCGATGGGGCGCCGCGCATGAGACGCCGGGGGTCCAGGGGAGGCGAAGCCCCCCTGGAGCGCGGGGTTGCAAGGGGCTGCCGCTTAGCGGCCCCTTGCCCGCCGGAGGCATAACGAGATCGGGCGTGGTCAACAGTGCACGACGGTCTTCGTAGAGGCCGGGTGCAACAGCGTACGCCCCTTCCCCTTGCCCGCCGGAGGCATAACGAGATCGGGCGTGGTCAACAGTGCACGACGGTCTTCGTAGAGGCCGGGTGCAACAGCGTACGCCCCTTCCCCTTGCCCGCCGGAGGCATAACGAGATCGGGCGTGGTCAACAGGGCACGACGGTCTTCGTAGAGGCCGGGTGCAACAGCGTACGCCCCTTCCCTTTGCCCGCCGGAGGCATAACGAGATCGGGCGTGGTCAACAGGGCACGACGGTCTTCGTAGAGGCCGGGTGCAACAGCGCACGCCCCTTCCCCTTGCCCGCCGGAGGCATAACGAGATCGGGCGTGGTCAACGAGGCGCAACTGTCTTCGTAGAAGCCGGGTCCAATAGGGCACGACACTTCTCTTCTTCCCTCCCCCCCCTCTCCCCACACACGCACGCCAAACAACAAGGGGGCCGCGTTACCGCAGCCCCCTCGCTCAACACTTCAATTTCCAACCGTGCACACTCGGTGCACCTCGACTACTGCGCCGCAATCCATTCCATTGCCGCGTGCAGGTCGAGGGTGCCGGTGTAAATCGCGCGACCGGTGATGGCCCCTTCCACGCTGGACGTCAGCGTCAGCGGGTACAACGCCCGCACGTCTTCCAGCGTGGCCACGCCGCCCGCCGCGATGACCGGCACCGGGCACATGCCCGCCAGCTTTTCCAGCGCGGCCAGGTTCACCCCGGTCTGCATGCCGTCGCGGTCAATGTCGGTGTAGATGACAAAGGCGGTTCCGGCGTCCAGCAGGCGGGGCAGCACATCGTCAACGGTCAGGCCGGAATCGGCCACCCAGCCCTTGGTCTTCAGCCTGCCGCCCTCGGCGTCCAGCGAAACCCCGATGCGCCCCGGAAAGGCGGCGCACAGGCGGGCGTACAGTTCCGGTTCCTCCAGGGCCACGGTGCCGATGATCAGGCGTTCCACCCCGGCGTCGAGATAGGCCTTCGCCGTGGCCTCGTCGCGGATGCCGCCGCCAAGCTGCACCGGCACGGAAAGGTCGGCGCAGATGCGGCGGATCAGTTCGAAGTTGGCGGGCATGCCGCTGAAAGCCCCGTCCAGGTCGATGACGTGCAGCCATTTGGCGCCCTGGTCCTGCCAGTGGCGGGCCATGGCGGCCGGGTCGTCTGAAAACACGGTTTCCGCGTCGGCGCGGCCCTGTCGCAGCCGCACGCAACGGCCATCCTTGATGTCCACGGCGGGGAAAAGGATCACAGACCAAACTCCTTGATGGCCTTGCGCATCCCTTCCTTGGCCAGGTCAAGGGCCGACAGCCACTTGCCCTTGCGCCCCACGAACTTGCCCACTTCCAGCAGGTTGTTCGCAAGGCCCATCTGCTTTTCGTCGTAGTTGGAGCGCATGACCAGGGTGCCGCCCTTCACGTCGATGAGGAAGACATCCATCATGATGCTGGCCGACTCGGTCACGCCCATGTCGCCGCCCTTGCGCTCGCGCATGTCGACGACCTGGGGCACCAGCAGAAAGTCCACCTCGGCCTTGCGGCCCACTTCCACCCAGTAGGCCAGCGCCTGCGGACGACCGCCGGTGCGCCCGCCCGCCTGGGGCGAAAGCGAGGGCTTGGTGGCGGCAAAACTGTACACGCGCTTGGTTTCGCCGCGCAGGATGTCGCCGAAGGTGCGGTCGAGGTCGGCAAAGGTTTCTTCCGATACCTTCTGCTGGTCCTCGGGAATGTACCCGGCCAGCAGGTCGGCCATGGCCGTGGGCTGGGTAAAGGCGGCCACGCCGATGGTGGCCTCCGGCAGCGGGGCCGGGCCGCGCTGCCGCTGCGAGCAGCCGGGCAGGGCGATGAGCAGGGTGAGGACGAGCAGCGCGAGCAGCGCGCTCGACACCGGGAAGGTGATGAAACCGCGATGGGTACGCATCAGTCTAGGCTCCCTTTGGTGCTGAGCAGCGTCTCGCGGTCACGGCGCACCGCCTGCCGCAGGGCAAGTCCCAGCCCCTTGGCGGCGGATTCCAGCAGATGGTGACCGTTCCTGCCATACAGGAACGAGACGTGCAGGTTCATGCGGGCGGCCGAGGCGAACGCCTTCAGGAATTCGCGCCACAGGTCGCGTTCCTGCCCGGCGATGACGGGCGGCAGAAGGTCGTCCCCGCGCCATTCAAGCCACGGGCGACCGGAAATGTCGATGCAAACATCGGCCAGGGCCTCGTCCATGGGTACGCGGGCAAAGCCCACGCGGGCGATGCCCGAGCGTTCTCCCAGGGCTTCGGCCAGGGCCTGGCCCAGGCACAGGCCTACGTCTTCCACGGTGTGGTGGGCGTCGATCTCGAGGTCGCCGGTGCAGGACAGGGTAAGGTCGAATCCGGCCCAGAACGCGGCCAGGGTGATGACATGGTCCGCCATGCCGAACCCGGTATGCACGTTGACAAGGCCCTGCCCGTCCACCACGAGGTCGAGGCGGATGGAGGTTTCCTTGGTTTCGCGGAACACGGCGGCGCTGCGCTGGCTCATCTCGGGCTCCTTCCGGGGTGCTGGGTTCATGTCTGGACCTTTGCGGACTGCTGCGCGCCTCTAATCGCCTTGCACGATGGTGTCGGGGCCGGGCTTTTCGGCGTCGCCGTCCTTTTCTTCCGTATTCTCGCCGTCCTCACCATCCGCGCCGGGCTTCTTCTTGCCGAACACGGCGGCAACGACAATGCTTATTTCATACAGCACAAGCATGGGCGCCGCCATCATCATCTGCGAGAAAACATCCGGCGGGGTAAGGATGGCGGCCACGATGAAGATGGCGAGGATGGCGTACTTGCGGGTCTTGCGCATCCACTGTGCGGTGACGAGGCCAAGCCGTGACAGGAAGAACGCGAACAGCGGCATCTCGAAGATCAGCCCGAAGGCCAGCAGCATCTTGAGCGTGAAGCCCAGATACTCGTCCAGCTTGGGCATGGGCGCGATGGTGTCGGTGGCAAAGCCCACGAAAAACTCGAAGGCGTACGGGAACACCTGGAAATAGCAGAACGCCGCGCCCGACACGAAGAACAGCGCAGAGGCGCAGGCAATGGGGATGATGTGGCGTTTTTCCTCGTCGTACAGGCCGGGCGCAATGAACGCCCATATCTGGAAGAACAGGTACGGGCTGGCCAGGAAGGCCCCGGCCACCAGCGCCACCTGCATGTAGACGAAGAACGCCTCCGGCAGGGCGGTGTAGATCAGTTTGGCCCCGGACGGCAGCGCCCGGGTCAGAGGGAGCATCAGGTAGTTGAACAGCTCTTCGGCAAAGCCGTAACAGGCGAAGAAGCCCACGGTGAGCGCGATGAGGCTGCGCACAAGGCGCACGCGCAGTTCGGAAAGATGGTCCAGCAGGGTCATGGAGCGGCCACCCTCGGCAGGGGCTTCCTCTTCCTTGCTGGCGCGGTCCACGGCCTCGCTGAGGTCGCGCGGGGGGGCGGAGACCACGGCGGTTTCCGTGGCGGCGGATGCTGCGGTGTCGTCCGGGGACGAAGGGGAATCCGGGGGCGGGGTGTCGGAGGCGTCATGCCCCGCGTTCTGGTCAGCGCTCTGGGCGGTATTCTGCCCGGCGTCCTGGCTGGCGGCAGGAGGCACGTCGGAGCCGTCCGGCTCGTAGTCGGGCAGCACGGCGGCGGCGATCACGCTCTCGACGGAGCGAGGCTCGCCCGGTTCGACTTCCGCTGCAGCGAAATCCGCCGGGTCGGCTCCGGGAGCATCGCCTGTGGTCGGCGCATCACTGGCGGGGGCGTCGGAAGGCGCCGGAGCGTCCGCCGCAGCTTCCTCGATGGCGCCGCACGAGGCGTACGCCAGCCCGGCATCGGGGTCTGTCTGCCCTGCGGGCTTCTGCTCGCAGGCATCAATGGCGTCCAGTTCCCAGGCGTTGCGTTCCGCAGCGTCCGGATCGTGCGCGTCCGGGGCGTGCGCTTCCGGTGCCGGGGTGTCCGACTCGCCCGTTGCCGCACGCTTCTCGCGGTCGCCTTCGGACACGGGCTCCGCCTTGGCGGCGTCCTTGTCGTCCTGGCTCATGCGTTCTTACCGGCGGCTTCGGTGGGGGCTTCGGCGGCGGGCTTGGCGCCATCGGCCTTGGACTGTTCCGCCTTGGGGGCTTCTGCCTTGGCCTTGTCGTCAAAGAATTCCTTCTCGGCTTCCTTCTTGCGGCGCTCGTGATCGTCGAGTTCGATCTCGGTGTTCAACGTGCGCTGAAAATCTGTGGAAACCCTGCGGAATTCACCCATGGCCTTACCCAGCGTACGCGCGATGTTGGGCAGGTTCTTGGGGCCGAGGACAATGAGGGCCACGACCATGATGACCAGAAGTTCCGTGCTGCCGATGCCGAACATGGAGGACAGACCGCCTTGGTTGCAGTGCTGCGGGCCGGGACCGGGATGACCGGCCATGCCCCGTGGGCGCCGCGCGATGGCGCGGCCCTTCGGCCGAAGGTGGCGGGGGCGTCACGGGGGCCTTGC
>NZ_VSMK01000067.1 GCF_011682075.1 Nitratidesulfovibrio liaohensis | reverse complement strand
GCGGTGACGGATGGCCTGATCGGCCAGCAGGCGCACGTTGCGCGCCCCGGCCAGCGCGGCCACCCGGAACAGGCCGGGATGCGCCTCGATGACCTTCAGCGCGCTGGTGCCGATGGAGCCGGTGCTGCCCAGCAGGGCCACCGTGCGCGGCGCTGCGTCTTCCCATGCCCTGTCCGGCATGCGCGAAATGTAGCGGATCATGCCCGTGTTCTTCCCTTTCCGCCGTCTGTGGGCGGGTCTAGACCTGCGGGGTCTGCGAAACCTGGGGGCCTTGCGGGGTCTGCGAAACCTGGGGGCCTTGCGGCCCCTGCGCCGCCAATTCACGGCCAAAGCTGGTCATGAGGTCGAACAGCAGGCGGATGTCGGCCTCGGAGGTGCGGTGGTTGGCCACGCACAGGCGCACCCCGGCCCTGCCGCGTACCATGGCCGGGGTCAGGAACCCTTCGCCGGATGCCTCCAGCCGTTCCAGCAGGCGCACCTGCAAGCGGTCCACCTGTTCCTCGGTCCAGCCGTCGCCCTGCGGCAGGTAGCGCGCGCAGGCGATGGACAGGTGCACCGGCGCCAGCACCCGCCATTCCGGCGAGGCGGCGCACAGGTCGCGGAAGTGCCGGGCCAGTTCCATGTTGCGCGTCACGATGCGCCGCAGCCGCTCGCGCCCGTACGTGCGGAAGGCAAACCATACCTTCAGCGCGCGGTTGGCGCGGCTGAGGATGAAGGTGGTGTTCTTGAGGTCGTGCGGATTTTCCTCACCCAGGTACGAGGCGCGCGCCCGGAACGTGGCGATCTGTTGCGCCTTGCTGCGGAACAGCGTCACCCCGCACTCAAGCGGGATGAAGAACCACTTGTGCGGGTCCACGCAAATGGAGTCCGCCCGGTGGATGCCAGCCAGCAGCGCGCGGCCTTCTTCCGTCAGCATGGCCGCGCCGCCGTAAGCCGCATCCACGTGGAACCACAACCCTTCGGCGGCGCACACGTCGGCCATCTCCGGCAGCGGGTCCACCGCGCCGGTGGTTACCGAACCCGCCTGGGCCACCACGCAGAACGGGGCAAGTCCCGCCTCCCGGTCCATCTTGATGGTCGTGCGCAGGGCCGCCACGTCCATGCGGTTGTCCGCATCGGAAGGGATGGCGCGCACGTTGTCCGCGCCCAGGCCCAGCAACACCGCGGAACGCTCGATGGACATGTGCCCCTGGTCGGAAACATACAGCACCGGGGTGCGCCCGATGCCCGCAAGGCCTTTGGTGGCCGCCTCCGGAAAGTGCGTGTGGCGCGCCACGGTCAGCCCCATCAGGTTGGCCATGGTGCCACCGGACACGATGGTGCCGCCCGGGCCGTCCGCATCGCCTGCGGCACCGACCGCTTCCGGCAGGCCGAACAGTCGGGCCAGCCAGCCGATGACGACGTGTTCCAGCACCGTGGCCGCCGGGCCGCCCTTGAACGACAGCGGCGCCTGGTTCAGCCCCGTGCACACGATGTCACCCAGCGTGCCCGCCGGGGCCGGGCTGGTCGTTATCCATGCCAGAAAGCGCGGGTGCCCGATGCGCGTGGCGTACGGCTCTATGCACCGGGCCACATCGTCCAGCACCGCGTGCGCCCCCGCGCCCGTCTCCGGCCAGTCGGACGGAATCAGCGCCGCCAGTTCGTCGAACGTGGCTGGATGCACCACCGGACCTTCCGCGCACGGGCCGATGCGCTCCACCCGGTCCGCGATCATGGTCGCCGCCCGGTGCAGCAGGGCTTCGAAATCTTCCAGGTCGAGTGTCTCGTGTCGTTGCATGGGGTGTAAAGTATGCGAGTTGCGGCGTGTCTGGAGCTATTCCGGGGGAAGGGGGAAAACCACTTTTGAAAAAGTGGTTTTCCCCCTTCCCCCGGACCCCCATCCCCCTTTCCACCAAACTTTTCAATGGGTATGGCGGCAACGGTTTTTCAATTGAAAAGTTTGGGAGGATGGAGAGGGGGTGCGGGGGAGAGGAAGGAACCTTTTACAAAAGGTTCCTTCCTCTTCCCCGACAAACATTAAAAGAACGGAAACACCGAATCCAGGGCGGCATAGGCGGGCACGACGAAGAGCAGGCTGTCGATGCGGTCGAGCAGGCCGCCGTGGCCGGGCAGCAGCGCGCCGGAGTCCTTGACGCCGAGGGTGCGCTTGAGGGCGGATTCGAAGAAGTCGCCCAGTTGCGAGGCCACGTTCAGCAGGCCGCCCAGCAGGGCAAAGGCCCACCACGGGGCGGTACCTGCGGCAACGCCCACGCCGGTGGTGGCGAGCACGCACAGGGTGAGGCCGCCCAGGCTGCCGACCCAGCTTTTCTTGGGGCTGACGCGCGGCCAGATGCGCGCCTTGCCGAACCAGGTGCCTATGAAATAGGCGCCGGTGTCGGAAATGACGGCGGCCAGCACCACCACCAGCTGTTCCCAGCGGTTGAAGTGCAGGGCGGGCAGCAGCAGTACGGGCACGTACAGGATGCCGCTGGCCAGCACCTGGCCTTCGGTGAAGCGGCAGTCGTCCTCACCGTTGCCCCAGGTGAGCAGAAAGCCCACGGCGCCTACCAGGAAGGCGGCGGCAACGCAGCCCAGCACCATCCAGGGGCGGTCCATGTGCCCGGCGGCCAGTACGGCGGCGCCAAGGGCCATGCCGGTGGCCTTCAACGGCAGGCGGGCGTTGCCGGGCCAGAACATGGTGTAGAATTCCAGCAGGGCCAGGCTGGCCACGGCCACCACCATGATCAGCAACACCCAGCCGCCCATGGCAAGGCCCACGGTAAGCAGGGCCGCAAGGGCGGTGCCGGTGACGACGCGTTGGAAATGGGGAGATGCCGAGGTCACGCGGGGGTTGCCTCCGTTTTGCCGAAGCGGCGCTGCCGCCCGGCATAGTCGCGCAGGGCGGCGCGGAAATGCTCTGGGGTGAAGTCCGGCCAGAGGGTGTCGGTGAAGTGGAATTCACTGTAGGCGCTCTGGTAGAGCAGAAAATTGCTGATGCGCACTTCGCCGCTGGTGCGGATGACCAGGTCCGGGTCGGGCTGGCCCGCAGTCCACAGCCGCGCGGCAAAGGCTTCCTCGGTGATGGCTTCGGGCGCCAGGCCTTCGGCGGCCAAGGCGCGGCAGGCCATGAGGATTTCATCGCGGGCGGAGTAGTTGAGGGCCAGGTTCAGGCGCATGGCGGTGCAGGCTGCGGTGCGGGAAATGGCGTGCTCCAGCGCCTTGCGCGCGGCCAGCGGCAGGTCGGCCAACTGGCCGAACACGGAAAGCCGGATGTCGCGCTTGATGAGGTTGGGCAATTCCTCGCGCAGGAAATCCACCAGCAGCTCGAACAGAAACTTCACCTCGGCACCGGGGCGGCCCCAGTTTTCCTTGGAGAAGGTGTACATGGTCAGGTGGGGGATGCCGAGGGTGCGGCATTCGGTGACGATGGCCCGGGCCGCCTCGGTGCCGGCACGGTGGCCGTCGCTGCGCGAAAGGCCGCGCTGGGTGGCCCAGCGCCCGTTGCCGTCCATGATGACGGCTACATGGCGGGGCAGCGTGGCCGGTGCCAGCGTGTCTGGTGACGGCGTGTTCGGCGCGGAAGTTTCCGGCAGGGGGGAGCCCGCCGTGGGAGCGTTGTTCACGATAAGCCTCTGCTGCGCGGGCAATGCCCCGCGTCATATGCGCCATGGCCGGTCCGCCCGCCCGTCCGTCCAACCGCGTGTGCGGGGCGGGACTGCTGCGGGCGCGACCGGCCATGCAAGAGAAGGCCGCGTCGGCCTAGAGTTCCATGATTTCCTTTTCCTTGGCCGTGCACTTCTCGTCCGACTTGGCAACGAAGCGGTCGGTCAGCTTCTGCACGTCGTCGGTGGACTTGCGCACGTCGTCCTCGGAAATCTCCTTGCCCTTTTCCAGCTTCTTCAGGGCGTCGTTGGCGTCGCGGCGCACGTTGCGCACGGCCACCTTGGCTTCTTCGGTGTACTTGCGGGCCACCTTCACGAGGTCCTTGCGGCGTTCCTCGGTCAGCGGCGGGATGGAGATGCGGATGATCTTGCCGTCGTTGACCGGGTTCAGGCCAAGGTCCGACTTCATGATGGCCTTTTCCACCAGCTGGAAGGCCGAACGGTCCCACGGCTGGATGGTCAGGGTGCGGCTGTCGGGCACGCTGACGGACGCCAGCTGGCTGATGGGCGTGGGCGTGCCGTAATAGTCCACTTTGATGTTGTCCACCAGCGAGGTGGAGGCGCGGCCCGTGCGCAGCTTGGCGAATTCGCGGTCCAGGGAGCCGAGGGCCTTTTCCATGCGCTCTTCGGCGTCGAGAAGAATGCTATCCATATCCATGGGGGTTAGCCTCCGTGTACGATGGTTCCGACGTCTTCGCCCATGACCACGCGCTTGATGCTGCCCTTGAACATGTTGCAGACGATGATGGGCACATCGTTCTCCATGGCCAGGGTGATGGCCGTGGAGTCCATGACGCCGAGCTTGCGCTGCAACGTTTCGACGTAGCCGAGGGTGCGGAACATCACGGCATCGTCATGCTTCATGGGATCCTTGTCGTAGACGCCGTCGACCTTGGTGGCCTTGATGATGGCCTGGCACTTCAGTTCCATGCCGCGCAGCGCGGCCGCCGTGTCGGTGGTGAAGTAGGGGTTGCCGGTGCCTGCCGCGCAGATGACCACGCGGCCCTTTTCCAGGTGCCTGTCGGCCCGGCGGCGGATGTACGGCTCGCAGACTTCCTGCATGGTGATGGCCGAAAGCACCCGCGTGGGATGGCCGATCTTTTCCAGGGCGTCCTGCACGGCCAGTGCGTTGAGCACCGTGGCCAGCATGCCCATGTAGTCGGCCGATGAGCGGTCCATGCCCTTGGCGGACGAGGAGAGGCCGCGGAAGATGTTGCCGCCGCCGATGACAAGCGCCACTTGCAGGCCCATGTCGACAACCTCGGCGATTTCCTCGCATATCTTCGAAACAGTCTGGGGGTCAATACCGAACTTGTTTTCGCCCGCCAGGGCTTCGCCGCTGAGCTTCAGCAGCACGCGCTTGTAGCGGAGTTCGCTCATGTCCATCCCTCGGTGTGTGGTTGTATGTTGCGTCGTCTGAAATTCGTGTGCGTGCGCGGGTTGCCGGTGCCGATGTTGCAGTGCCCGTTTGTCGGGGGGGCTCGTGCCGTCCGTGGGGGCTAGTGATGGTTGAAAGGCGCACCCCAGTCGCCCTCGCGTACCCGGATATACTTCAGAAAGGCGTAGAATGCCCCGTGCACCGCGTTGATGAAGCCCGCCCGGCCATCCATGAAGCCCAGCTTGACCACGTACAGTTTCAGGAACCGGGCCAGGCCGTGCGCCGTGGCCACGGCCACGCCGCCCTGGCGGCCTTTGGCGCGCAGGTCGTCCGCGCCCTGCTGCGCGTACGAGTTGATCTTGTCCAGGTGCTGGCGAAAGCTGTCGTACGGGTAGTGCAGGATGTCGCCGCGCAGGCGGCCCGTTTCACCCTTTGGGTGGAACGAGTAGTGCGCGCCGGAGACGTGCACTTCCATCTGCGCGGGGCGGAACAGCCGCAGCAGGTAGTCCGGGTACCAGCCGCTGTGCTTCATGAACCGGTCGAAGTACCACGAGCGGCGGGGCACCCAGTAGCCAGCCCGGCGTGCGTGGGTCCCGTGGCTGCCCTCGCCCCCGCGCACCTGCGCGCGCACGGCGGCCAGCACGCTTTCGCGCAGTTCTTCGGTGCAGATCTCGTCCTGGTCCAGGCTGAACACCCATTCGGTGTCGATGAGCGAGAGGGCGTGGCGGAACTGCGGGCCGGGGCCTTCCCATTTGCGCTGGACGACCTCTGCCCCGGCGGAGCGGGCCATGTCCACGGTACGGTCGGTGCTGAAGGAATCGACCACCAGAACCCTGTCGCAAAAGGACAGCGAGGCGAGACACCTGTCGAGCAGGCGTTCGCCGTTGTAGGTGAGCACAAGGCCGGTGATGGCGGGGCGCATGCTGTCCTGCCGGTGGCGGCGGGGTTGAGGTTGGGGGGGAGGCTTGGACTGGATTATGTTACGCGGTCACGCTGCCATCGAAATCCGTCTTTTTGGGCCGGGCGGCGTTGGCGCGCGTTTTTCGATGCTCAAATACTGAAGTATGTTCCGCTCGAAAAATGCGCGCCGCCTTGCCCGGCCACAAAAAATCGTAATTCCTTGCATCCTGCCCGCACCAGCCGCCCGCAGCGGAAGATCGCTGCGGGGTATAAGGAAGAAAGACAATTTCCCGTACAGCGGGAAGACAAGAAAGACGGAGAAGTTAAACTCGGGGGTGCAGGGGGCAGCGTCCGCTCTGCGATCGCCATCCGCGCGCTGCGGTCCTTATCCGTAAGGTTCGCTTCGCTCACCAACGGCTAGGGCAAGACTCGCGCGTTGCGCTCGTCTAACGGCTGCCGTTCTGCCCGCCGGAGGCTGACAAAAACAGCTGACCGTTAGCGTTACCCCTTGCCGGTGATGATGCCGCGCACGGCCTCGATCACGTCGTTCACGTCCTGTTCGCTCAGCTTGGGCGAGAGCGGCAGCGAGATGGTTTCGCGTCCGTAGGCCACCGCGTTGGGGTAGTCGTCCGGGTTCCAGCCGTAGTTCTTCTGGTAGTAAGGGTGCTCCGGAATGGCCAGGTAGTGCACCCCCACGCCGATCTTGCGGGCGGTCATCATGGGCAGCATGGCATCGCGCGAGACGCCGCAGCGCGCCTCGTTCACCCGGATGGCGAACAGGTGGTAGGCGTGGCGGGTATCCGGTTCCGGCGCGGCGGGCAGGCCCACGGGCAGGTCGGCGAAGGCCTGCATGTAGCGTTGCCACACGACCTCGCGGCGCTTCCAGTAGTCTTCCACCCGCTTCAGCTGGTGAATGCCGAGGGCGGCCTGCATGTCCATCATGTTGTATTTGAAGCCGTGATCGACAACGTAATAGTGCTTGTAGCCAGAATCGGAGAAGCGGGCCCAGGCGTCGGCACTCATGCCGTGCAGGCCCATGATCTTCATGCGGTCGATCTTGGCCTTGTCGCGCGAAAGGATCATGCCGCCTTCGCCGGTGACCACGTTCTTGGTGGCGTAGAAGCTGAAGCAGCCGATGTCGCCGATGTCGCCCGCCTGCCTGCCCTTGTAGGTGGTTTCGATGGCGTGGGCGCAGTCTTCGATGACGGCCAGGTTGTGTCGCCGCGCAATGTCCATGATGGGGTCCATGTCGCAGGCGCGCCCGGCAAAGTGCACCACCAGCAGGGCCTTTGTGCGCGGGGTGATGCGGCGCTCGATGTCGGCGGGGTCGATGTTCTGGGTCACCGGGTCCACGTCGGCCAGCACCGGGGTGGCGCCGGAGTGGATGATGGCGTTCACCGAGGCGCAGAAGGTCATGGCCGTGGTGATCACCTCGTCGCCCCGCGCAAGGTCGAGGGCAAGGCAGGAAAGCTGGAGCGCGGCCGTGCAGGAGTTGACGGCGGCGGCATAGGGCATGCCCTTGTAGGCGGCGAAATCCTTTTCGAACTGGTGCACTTTGGGGCCGGTGCCAATCCACGCCCGCTTCATGCTGTCGAGCACTTCGTCCATTTCCGCCTGTTCGATGAGCGGCTGGCCGAAGACAAGGAAGGTATCGCGCATGGGTGTTCTTTCTCCGGGGCCGGGCGGCGCGGCGTTGTGCCGTTGGCGCGCGGCCTGCTGTGCGTGGGGCGCGCGGTGCGCGCCGGGGGGACGAAACCCCGTCCCGTGGGGCCTCGCGGCGGCGGGGC
>NZ_VSMK01000077.1 GCF_011682075.1 Nitratidesulfovibrio liaohensis | reverse complement strand
GCGTGCTCAAGAGCACCTTCGTGACCGTGTACCAGGGGTGGCGCAATGCTTCGCCCGCTGATGCAGAACGCTATCGCACGGCGGCTCTGCAAGGCATCGAGCGGATCAGGCTGGAGCCTGGCATGAATGTAGTGCCCATGCCTTAGACCTCATGTCTTGCCAACACACCGACCATATCTTTTCAAGGGAATTCCGATGTCGCAACGCTCAAGCCGTAACATGCTCGTGTTCATAACTGCAGCCGCGCTGACTTTGCTGATTTCCGGCGCGAGCCTCACCCTTGCAGCGGCATCGGGCAGCCAAAACGGCGATAATGCCAAGCCGTTTTCGGCATCCTCCAGTGACAACGGGCAGGATTCATCCCAAGTCGCGCCCATGATCATGCAAACCATGACCATCTACAACGGACTGCTCACCTATCCGGCACCGCACTGGATCACCTCGCCCAAGGATGTCGGCAACTTCAAGGCGTCGCGAGAACAAACCAAGAGCAGTTTCACGTTCGAGCAGATTCCGAAGACTCATGATTTCGAAAACTGGACGATGCTGTACGGCGTCTACGGCTGGCACCTTCCGGACTACGACTTCAAGCGGTTCATCGCGGAATCGCTGAATGCCTTGGCGCTGGGCTGCAAGGAGCAGGCGAAGTCAAAGCTCGTCAGTGCCGAAGGCGGCAGCGTGATCATGACCTACCACTGCGCCGCCCTTGTCGATCCGCTGGTGAAGAACGGCAAGGACACGGAAAGCGGTTTTCTCTACATGAGCCACGTGGGTTCATCCTACGTGAAGGTCTATCAGGCCTGGCGCTCCAGCAACAAGGACAGGGACACTCCGGCGTGGCCCATCAATGACGCATCCGTTACCAACGCCATCGAGCGCATGAAGCGTATTACCTACACCCCCAGACAGTAATAACCCTTGGCAATTCCATCCTCGCTGGTACAACAATGCGGGGAGATGCGAACAACGCTCACATTTTCCGCCGGGGCCGCCCAATGTGGTGCGGCCTCGTCCCCTGCGCTCGCCCCGGTGCCTGGGTATTGCCCCCCCGCTTGAAAAACCCCGCGCCCCGGTGTAGACCCGGAACCGGTCGGCAGTTCACCAAGGCGTCACTGTCCCCCTGCGGGAAGCTAAACCTGCCATCTCTCCATCCCGACACGCACCTGCCTCGTGCCGCGTCGAAAGCCAGTGACCATCGACACCCCATCCGGATCGGCACGTCGAGAGGATAGGTGATGTCCAGACCTCGTTTTCCCTTCATCGCCAAGGACGTCTCCGCACTGGCCCGTTCGCTGCAACGCGAACTGGCGGCTTGTGCCATGTCGTCGCAACTGGCAGGCCGTGGTGGCCGCCCAGCTGACGATGCCTGCGGCAACCCCGCCCATGATGCCACTGGCTGCCCCACTGTCGGTTCCGACGGTGATGCCGGGTGCGTTCCCGTGAATGCCCCCGGCCCCGTCAGCCATGTCAGCCATGTCCAGTTGCTGAACATGCTGGTCCGCGCCGTGGGTTACCGCAACTTCCAGCACTACCGGGCCCAGTTCGCGGCGCAGGAACGGCTGGAACGCCTTGCCGCGCCGCAGCCCGCCACCCCGGAAGAACCGGTGGACCTGCGCCGCGTGGAACGCGCCGCCCGCCACTTCGGCCCGGACGACCTGCTGGCCCGCTGGCCGGGCAAGGTCAGCCTGCAACGGCTCTGCCTGTGGTGGGTGTGGTCGCGCCTGCCCGCCGGGCAGGTGCTGACCGGCACCCAGATGGACGACGCCCTGCGCGCCTGCCATCACTTCGGCGATCATGCCCTGTTGCGCCGCTGGCTGTGCGATCTCGGCATGGCCACCCGCACCCCGGATGGCCGCCAGTACCGCCGCGTGGAACAGCGCCCCCCGCAAGAGGCCCTGGCCCTGCTCCAGCATCTGCGCGACCGTGAGCGGCACGCGCGACAGGCGGTCCACAACCCGCCCGCCCCACCCGCCGGGCGCCGTGTGACGGCGGCATAGGGCGCACAGGGCATACGGCACAGACAGGATACAGGCTCACGCGGGGCGCATAGACCACATGGCCCGCTAAAGGCGGCGCGTCCCGCCTCTGCCACCCCAAGGGCCGCCCCCACGGCCGCCCCCGCCCATACAAACAAGGCGGACCGCCCGTCCTCCCCCCTGCACAAGGGACGAGGCCGCACGGTCCGCCTTTCCGTATTGTAAAACGCGTCAGGCGTCCTATACTGAACGAAGGCCGCCGTACCCTGCGGCGGACCGGCGCGGGGGGCCGTCACCGTCAGCCCGCGTCCGCTCATGTCTTCCTCGCATCGGCTCCGCATCGATCACGCTCGGCCACATCGGGCCACGTCCTCCCAAATCGGGGCAACCAACCCGCATCGCAACCAAGGAGCACCATCATGTCCCATATCGCCGTTCTGGGCCTTGGAGCCATGGGCAGGCGCATGGCCGCCAACCTGCTGAAGGCAGGGCATCAGGTCGTTGTGTGGAACCGCACCGCCAAGGCGGCAGAGCCGATGCTGGCCCTGGGCGCCACGCAGGCCGCCACCCCCAAGGATGCCGCCGCCGGGGCGGACTTCGTGCTGGCCATGGTGCGCGACGACGCTGCCTCCGCCACGGTCTGGCTGGACGCCGAAACCGGCGCCTTCGCGGGCCTGCGGCCCGGTACCATCGCCATGGACAGTTCCACCCTGTCGGTGGACTGGATCAAAAAGCTGAGCGCGGAGGCGGCCAACCGGGGCGTGACCCTGCTGGAAACCCCGGTATCCGGGTCGCTGCCGCAGGCCGACGCCGCGCAACTCATCTTTCTGGTGGGGGGCAGCGCAGACGCCTGCAAGAAAGCCGAACCGGTACTGCTGGCCATGGGAAGCACAGTGAACCACACGGGGGATATCGGCACGGGCGCGCTGACCAAGCTGGCCACCAACGCCCTGCTGGGCATCCAGGTGACCGCCATCGCCGAACTGATCGGCATGCTGCATCGCAACGGCGCGGACGCGCAGAAGATCATGGGCATCATCGCTGGCACGGCGGTGTGGAGCCCCTACGCCCAGCGGGCCATTGGCGCGCTGCTTTCGGGCGAGGCGCCCGTGATGTTCCCGGTGGAACTGATCGAAAAGGATTTCGGCTACGCGCTGAAGGCCGCCGGTTCGCCCGATGCCGCACCCACCATCGCCGCCGCGCGCTCGGTATTCCAACGCGGCATGAACGAGGGCCTTGGCGACGCCAACCTGACCAGCGTGGTGAAGCTGTTCCGGACGTAGCGCGAACGGGTTGGGGGGACAGAAGGCATCCCCCGGGTAAGGGGCCTCGCCACTCGAAAGAGTTGAGAGAATCTCCGCACATCTTGCGGCGATTGGAGCAGTATTCCCCTCACCCCGTGCAACCTTGCAGAAATGCTGCAAAAAACCAACACAACGCGCAGGACAAGCAAGAAGGCCCTGAAAGTTGCCTTTCAGGGCCTTCAAATATGGTTGCGGGGGCCGGATTTGAACCGACGACCTTCGGGTTATGAGTTTATTAGTCCACGATATTCCTCACCTTTCCCGACCCACCCCAAGCAATCATATTTATACCATAAAAACAGAATATTGAAGAGCAATATTTAGCCAAAAAGCCCCCTGAACCTTCCCGCGATTTCGCGTTGTCACCCCGCAGAAGGTGGGGCTATAGTGGGGCTGACTCCCTCTCCATGAAACATGCCCATCCCCGCGAGATACCCATGACCACGACGACCTCCACCAGCTACCGCGGCGTTCGTTACCGCGAAAGCCAGACCCGCAAACACGGCTCTAAGCCTGATCGCTACTTCTTCATCCGGTACAAATCCGATGGTAAACCGAAGGAAGAAGGTGCCGGGTGGGCATCCGAAGGCATGACCAGTCAGAAGGCATCTCAACTGCGTGCCAGGATCACTGAGAATATCAGGCTGGGGCGACGCCCGCAGTCTCTCGCCGAAATGCGCGAGATGATGCGCGAGGCCCGCGAACAGGCCGCTGTTGAAGAGCGCCGTGCAGCCCATGCGGCCACAACCTTGGACGAATTCTGGGAGAGGCACTACCTGCCCTCCTCTACCCTGCACAAGACGCCACAGACAATGAGGACGGAATCCGGGTACTACGCCAAATGGATCAAGCCGGTACTCGGCAACTCCCCACTCAGCGCCCTTACCCCGCCACTCATCGAACAGGTTGCCAACAACGCCATGACCGTAGGGCGGAGTGCGGCTACCATCCGCCATCTGCTGGCCATTATATCCCAAGTCTGGGGCATGGCCCGGAATCATGAAATCGTGAGCGGAGAATGCCCCTGCACGCGCATCAAGAAACCCCGCAAGGACAACAGGCGGATGCGCTTCCTAACGGAATCCGAAGCATGCACCCTACTCGCGGAGCTCAAGAAAAGATCACAGGACACTCACGACAGCGCCCTACTCTCCCTCTTCTGCGGCCTCAGGGCCGGTGAAATCCATGCGCTCACCTGGACGGACCTCAACTTCACTGCAGGGACCATCTACATCCGCGACCCTAAGAACAAACACAGCAGGCATGCGTACATGACCGACGAGGTCCGCGCGATGTTCACTGAGCGCGCCCAGGTCTCGAACGGCACCGAGTACGTCTTCCCGGCCCAGAACGGCGCCAAGCGCAACTGGGTATCCGACACCTTCGAGCGCGTCGTCGAGCAACTTGGTCTCAACGAAGGGGTCAGCGACACCAGGCAGCGCGTGGTCTTCCATACCCTGCGCCACACGTTCGCCAGTTGGCTCGTGCAAAGCGGCACACCGCTGTATACCGTCGCCGAACTCATGGGGCATACCACGCTTGAGATGACCAAGCGTTACTCGCACCTCAGCCCCGATACTATCAGGGCCGCAGCGATGAGCCTGCAGGGCAGACTCAGCAAATAGCCCCCCTCCTCGACTTGCCCACGCGTCTACCCGCCAATTACTAGAGCCTTCCCCTAAAGGGGAAGGCTCTAACTAGACACACCCAAAAATTCCCAACACATTGTTTTTATTAAAAAACAGAAGCGACACTCAAACCCATACCGCCAAGCACCGCCAAGACGTCTAACGCACTGAAATTACAGATACAGCCACCAGAACCCACGACTCGTCAAGTCTGCCTGCCAAGCCTCGACACCGTCAACTCGTCGGTCAAACGTGGCAACATGGCATCACCTGCGGACCACACACCTCCGGTCCTTTGCCCCCCCCCAATTGCTTGTCCGGCTTCCCACAGGCAAGACAGGGGCAAGTGAATGCCCCCCGCACGCTCAGCGAGAGGCACGTCCCCCTTAACGCCTTCAAATTTGGAGCGCCAGCGGCGTGTAACTGGAGAGCACCGTGTCGCCGGTAATCAGCCGCATGGGTTCGGCCATAGCCTGGGAGACCAGCATATGGTCAAAGGGGTCGTTGTGGTGCCTCGGAAGGGTCGCGAGCATCTCTGCATGCGCACCAAGAAGGGGAAGCTCAAGGAAGCCGCTCTCCTGCGCTGCAGCACGAAGCACGGACAACTCGGCATCAAGTTTGCCGATGCGTGTCTTGATGGCGATCTCCCACCAAGACACGGAACTGACAAAGACCTCGTTCTCATCAGCGAGCAGCAGTCCCCGCACAGACTCAATGCGCGGGGAATCGGTCAACGCCCAGAGAACCGCGTTGGTATCCAGCAGCAGTCTCATTCCTCGCTCCCTTCAAACGCCGCAAGAAGTTCCGGCGGCAGAGGAGCGTCGAAATCGTCGGGAACCTTCAGCTTGCCCTTCAGAAGACCAAGACGCTTTTTCGGCTTAGCACTTGCGGCCGACTTAAGGACGGCCTCTGCTCGACCATAGCTGCCGATGAAAATGGTTTCACCACCTGCCGCACGTTTTACCAACTGTGACAGAGAGCTCTTGGCCTGATGCATGGGGACGATATTCATAGCCACCTCCATACGATACTCCTTGTTCATTCTAGACTTAGCTAGAGCTTAGCCCGAAGTCAAGGAGAGCACTTCCGGTGCCGGGCGAGTCAGCAAGCCCCAAATAGATATCGACCGCCCTGCGGGGGGGGGGGGAGGTACGCCAAGCAAGGCCGTGTCAGGCGAATACCATCTCTGTACACACTATATATTTATGACAATTGCAATCAACGAGGCCGGCAGTAAAGCACCGTTTCATGCAATGATGCATGATGGTGGCCAATATAGAATTCATAGTCATGACATACGTTCTGCAAGAACAAAGGGATAAAGTATAAATCCTGAGGCTGATGGTATATCGATATTGCCAATTTTGGGCGATGCTCCGTCAAAGTCCTCAAGGAACCTTTCAACGCATTTATCTCAGATCCTTCTACATCCATCTTTATAAAATCCACTTTCCCGATACGATTTGCTGCAACAATCTCATCTACCGATATACATTCACAAGCAACTGCATTATCACTCGCATCACTTGTTACGTGGGTTCCCTGACCAGAAATTTCAAAAAAAACAGTGTCACGTTTATGCCACATTCCAAATGGAATAACCTTATATACATCATAGAGAGCCTGCGCCTTTATACGTTCACATGCAGCACAAAAACCAACAGGATCAGGCTCAAATCCAAAAATACGTCCTCCCGGCCCCACCGCCTTAATAAAGGCGAGCTGCGAAAGAACATTCTCAGACACCCCTCCATCCATAATGGTATCGTCACATTCCGGCCTAACCAACGGATGAAAATATTCTTCATATGCAGAAACTTTTATAAAGCCGATATTACCAGATTCAACTGCCCGCACCCTAGCTGCAAAAACTGCTCGACTTTCAGCATCGGCCAACATAGCAAAAACGCGTTCAAGACTCTCCTTATTCGAGGAATAATATCCAGGAATATGCGTCGTGGTGATACCAGCGTTATATGGGACTGGCATAAAGGTATAGAAACTGTCATAGCCAACATTGCGCAAATACCACCAACATGAACACAATGGCCCATATTCAAATGCATGGTGGTAAAAAACCACGTCTAGATCAATTCGTTGAACAATTTTTTCCATCTGAAAAACTGGAATATTCTTTCCTCGTTCTTCCGCAAGCGCCCTTCCCATCTCATCACATTGGGCACATCCAGCGCCAACAACAAAAACCGCCTTTGCCCCTGCCAAAAGTACTTCAGGAATGCTTGAAAACGCCGACGGAAGACACACCACGCCAATATTTTTCGACACCGGTATTGCGTTGGGCCGCAACAACGGACTGCCTTTAATCGCAGCAAAGAGATCCATAGCAACACCCGCCTTTCGCAAACGCACAAGCCTTCGAGCCCGCGCGGTCAATTACACTCCAACAACCCACTGCTGCTTGTAAAAAAAAACCACAGCGCATCACGGCGCAGGCGGCAAATTTGTACCACCGCAAAAGCACCTAGCAAAAGCGATGCCAAGCACGCCCACAAGACTCCCCCTTTCTCAACAATCACCAGCGAGCAAACACGCTGAGCGCGTCGCGATGCAACAACAAAACCCAAAGCCCAGCCAATCCTAAGACAGCCAAATCCACACAGGCCTTCGGACACTGCAGTGCAAAGCGTATATTATCTTTACACACCAACAAAATCATGCCTTGGCACTTGTCCACATAGGGACTCTAGCACATTCTGAAACATCTACAGAGGTAGTACACAGGAAAAAATTCTTCACAAGAACACGCAATAACAGAATATCCGCCCCCACATGATGGCGTGGCTGCATTGAAGCACTGTAGGCATGCCCAGAATTTTGAAAAGAAAATCCAGCCATACACACAGGAGTTCCTTTCAACAACAAAGCCAACACCACAGCGAGCACACCAGTAGATGGCTTCGTATTTTCTGTTGAAACATCAACTCCGGCCACATTGAGCACAAGCTGCGCCCTCTGATCGTAACTAAGCACCGTGACATCATCCCAACCATAACCCAATGCACGCAGACAACGTCGTGCCGCAGCAAATCCACACCCTACATCAATATACACCAAATGCTGGGTACGAAGCCCACCAAGGACAGCACGCGCTTCGTGGTTTGCGACCGAATCTCCAAACATGAAGCCCGACATCACAGTAAGCGCAGGACTTGGAAGATCAAGATCCCGAGCTATCGCACCGGAAGCATTAACACAAACCACCTTCGCATCCCTGGCCCATTCTGGCAGAAGTGGATTCGGCGCTGACCCCAACACTAAGACTGGCGCACGAAAAGGACGCACATCCAATCGAACCATACAACACCCCCAGCGGAACCTATAAACAAGTCAAACAAACGCAACATAAATAAAAATCACAATACACACAATACGTCAGCTTATTGCCCCCCCACCTACACCACATAGTGTGTAAAAAATAAGTCTGACAAAAAATCATCATACAAAAACTTCAGCAGCAATCGCTTTCAAATCCACAACTATCCAGTATATCAATTTTATATTCAAAAATCATACATGCTAAAATGGTATTATCTCTCTTGTATCTATTATAGATACATTATTTATTATCACCTTTGTTAATGCCTCTCATCCATAAGAACTAAATACATAAAGATATGCAAACAAATAAATATCTAAACATAAACATACACCTATTACAAAAATCACACCAGATCATCATTAGCTAGCCAAAGCTAGCCATAGCAAGAGCCGACATCACAAGTGTCGGCTTCTTTTTGTGTAACAAATAACACTCTCCATTAATTCAATAGCTAACAAAGGAGTACGCCATGTTCATAACAGAAAAAACCCACAGAGACTATCCAGTTCAAGCGTATGACGACAAGCCCTGTCGTATCGACATACTCGATGCCATCATTGACCGCATTGAATACATGACGAGTAGATTCAGCAGAGTGCTCTTCATCCGCTTTGACTTACGATATCCGAGAAACTTCTATTCATCCCGTGGAAACGACGACATTCAGCGCTTTTTCAACAGCTTTACACGCTATTTATCCCGCAAGGGGATAGCCTTCCAGTACGTCTGGGTACGTGAACAATCCAGAGAAAAACACCAGCATTACCACGTAATGCTGCTGCTAAATGGAAATCTCACATGCCACAGTTGGAACCACATGGAGAAGGCAGACCAACTCTGGCAAAGTGCCCTTGGGATCGACTACCCAGGACTCCTCCATAGGTGTGACCGAAGCAGAGACGGCAACAGGCACCCTGACTTCATCCACTTGGATCGTCATGATGCCAGCTATCAACGAGACATCGAGAGATGCGTGGAGTGGGCCAGCTATCTGGCCAAGACGAGGACCAAGGGCTATACCCCCTTGAATGTGCGGGAGTGGGGAACGAGCCGCCTTGGTAACTGATCAGGAGTTATATGCCCTGGTACAGCCTACACTGGAGCAGATACAAGCCATTTCAGCGACCCTCCCTAGTATGCCACAGTCGCAGCACGTAGACTGTCGAATCCTGAATCTCGTAACGCATCTCATAATGCCCGACAAGCAACCGCCGAACCTCGCGAGGGGCGAACGCAAAGAGTTGCTCACCGATGCGCGGATTGGTCAGCAGGACGGTCGGGGCCTTAGCCAATGCCTGCACCGCCCGCGAGGCAGCAGGTTGGTCAACAGGGGCCAAGAATTCATACAGGCGTGTCAGGTCGGAAAGAGCCTTGCTGGTCCATTTCAGGTTCATTAGCGAGGCACCGGCAGCGGTTCATCGGTACTCAGACTATCCGCCCATGCCTGCACAGCCTGATGATCGATGGCGCGATCTGTATCCACCTCGGCGAGCGCCTCATACGTCAACCGGTCACGCTCTTCCTCCTGGGCGATCCAGGATGAAAGCGCTTGCTTCATGATCCAACCGCGAGAGCGTTCCAAACGGTTGGCCACCTGGTCTACCTTTTCTGCCAGTGGCACGGGTACATGAGCAGTCAGCACGCGAGTTTCAGCCTTGGGCATGACGTTCTCCTCAGTCTTGCTCTGTGTAGACTCCATCATCTGATATTTCACCAGGATGGCTATCCCCTCGTTGGTCAAAACATTGACCCTGAGTTAATCATAGTGATTAAAAACAAATCAAGCAAGCCAGCACACCACCTATCCCACCGAAAATGCCCCTTCTTCATGACCGCTCAGCTTCCCGGCTGGTTCGAAGCCCACATGAAGAGCCCCCCCCACAAGGGCTTGCGGATGAAATCCCCCAGAGAATTTATCCGCGCATCAACAACCACAAAAAGGTGACCTGCCCCCCTAAACCTGAGCCAGGGATTTTGTTAGTCTCTGGCCAACGGAGGGAAGGCAATGGGCAGGAAAGGGCAAGCACCGGAACAGATAATTGCCAAGCTGCGTGAAGCAGAGGTTTCGCTGGCCAAGGGCAAGACAGTAGCCGAGACGTGTCGGGCGCTGGGTGTCTGTGAACAGACGTTCTACCGTTGGCGCAACGAGTATGGCGGGCTGAAGGTTGACCAAGCCAAGAAGCTGAAAGCGCTGGAGCGTGAAAACGCCAGGCTGAAGAAGGCCGTGGCAGAGTTGACCTTGGACAAGCTCATCTTGCAGGAAGCGGCAAGGGGAAACTTCTGAGCCCTTCCCGGCGCCGGGAGTGTGTTGCTCATGTGCGTACGGTTCTTCATGTGCCGGAGCGGCGAGTGTGCCGCTTGCTGGAGCAACCTCGGGCGACCCAGCGATACCGCCCGAGCATAGCCAGTGATGAAGAACCACTGAAGGCGGCCATCATCCATTTCGCCAGCGAGTATGGCCGGTACGGGTATCGCCGCATCCAGGCTTTGCTTGAGCGGGAAGGCTGGCTGGTAAACCACAAGCGCATTGAGCGCATCTGGCGTCAGGAAGGGCTGAAGGTCCCACAGAAACAGCCGAAGCGCAGCAGGCTTTGGCTCAACGATGGTTCCTGTATACGGTTGCGGCCCTGCTGGCCCAATCACGTATGGTCCTATGACTTCGTCATGGACAGGACGCACGAAGGAAGGGCGTTTCGCATTCTTGTGGTCATCGACGAGTTCACTCGGGAGTGTCTGACTCTTGAGGTTTCCAGGCAGCTCCGCTCCGACGATGTGCTGCACTGCTTGGCACGGTTGTTCGTTGAAAAGGGCACGCCGGATTTCATCCGGTCAGACAATGGCTCCGAGTTCGCTGCCCACGCCGTGCGGGACTGGCTCGGCAAGGTCGGCGTGAAGACGCTGTTCATTGAGCCTGGTTCTCCCTGGGAGAACGGCTACTGCGAGAGCTTCAACGGCAAGATGAGGGATGAGGAGCTGAACGGGGAGCTGTTCTATACGCTCCGGGAGGCGCAGGTGGTTCTAGAAATGTGGCGGCAGGAGTATAACACATTCAGGCCGCATAGCTCGCTAGGGCAACGTCCACCAGCGCCGGTCGCCACCCTACCCCGAGGGACAGGGTGCTCCCCCTGGGGACCACCGCTGGACTCAAGTAGGCAGCACAGACTAACATAATGAGTGGTACAACTCGTGGGGGCTGGTCAAAGGGAGGGAGACGGCTTAGCAGGGGCAACTCCAGAGCATGGTCACCCCAAAGAGTGCGACCACATCAACGGGGCCGAGGGCTTCTGGGACTGTCCAAGAATTGGCTCTACCCGGTAGTTTTTCCGGGGGCGCGAGCCTGCATATCTAGGCGTAAGGCAGCCCTGAGGTAGCGAACTCCTTAACTTTGATGTATTTTTATGGGTCATGACTAGGAAAGGGGTCCAAATGGGGCTACATCCTAATCATGCCGCCATGTAACAAATACATTCTCCGTTCAAAGATTTCGGAGGCCAAAACCAGGCAACTTGTTCGGCTTTTCGCCATTGATTTAAACGCCTCTCAGGTAGCTCAGGTTACTGGCCTCAACAGAAACACCGTTAACCGCATTGTCACGGGCATTCGGGAGCGAATAGCAGCCGTCTGCGAGGCTGAATCCCCAGTGGCCGGTGAGGTTGAGGTGGACGAGAGCTACTTCGGCGCACGACGAGTTCGAGGCGTCAGAGGACGCGGAGCTCGTGGAAAAACCATTGTTTTCGGCTTATTCAAGCGCCAGGGGCGGGTATATACCGAAATCGTTCCTGACTGCTCAAAGGCGACCCTTCAACGGATTATCCGTGGCCGCGTTGACCTTGAAAGCGTGATCCATTCCGACGGCTGGCGCAGTTACGACGGCCTTGTGGACCTTGGGTATCAGAAGCACTTCCGGGTCCAGCACAGTGAAAACGAATTCGCCACGGAACATTGCCATATCAACGGGATAGAAAGCTTCTGGGGGTATGCCAAAACTCGCCTCGTGCGCTTCAGGGGCCTGCAAAAGCATACGTTCGACTTTCATTTGAAGGAATGTGAGTTCAGGTTTAACCATCGGGGAGAGGATCTCTACCAACTGGTCCTCAAAATCCTCCGGGAAAACCCTCTCTCCTAGTCATGACCCATTTTTATTATTAACTTTGGCGGTTGGCTTTTTAAAAATACTAGCGCCGGCATGCTGTTTGCAATATGCAAGAGAATCTTGGACAGCTTCCGTCCTGTTGGTGGCCGCTTGTGCAAAAAAAGCGCTGCACGCCAAGACATGGCTAGACAGGAGTCCGCTCCCCCACAGAAAAAGATGGTGCTCTTTAAACTATTTTTGACCCTATCTATCCACAAATATTTCATTTGATAGATGTAACGTCCTGACTGGTCTCAGGACACCATGGACGATTCGATAACGAGACATGCCGAGATATTTTTACCCTGCTGCCTGTATCCGCTACACGGTCGTTTACGGTGTTGTAGGGCTAACAATTAGGAGTGCACTTATGCGAATATGCCTGACTCTCCCTTTCGCCTGCGACCCTAAGGCCGCATCATTTGCATTGCCGTACGGCATAGCTGTTATTGCCCCAATTCTCCAAAAGCAGCACCCTGGAGCTGATATTTTTTTTTCCACCAATGAAAACGAGGTGTTGAGTGCCGACATCATTTATTGCTCAGGGATGAGTGAGGCGTGGGATATTGTCAATGATCTTGGAAGAAAAGCAATCGAGCGAGGGAAAAAATTTGTGGTTGGCGGTCAACATGTTACGGCTCTTCCGCAAACCCTACGGTATGGCGAGGCGTTTCGAGGCCCGCTAGAAAACTTCGAGCAGCCGTGGGCAAACCCTCTGCCCGACTGGAGCATTTTCCCAACATCGCTCCATAGCAATGCAAAATATATTGTAATGTCAAGCAGAGGATGTCCGTTCAAGTGCCGATTTTGCTCATCCAGTTCCTTTTGGAGCGGGCGGTATTTTCCCTTTCCGACCAACAGGGTTATCGCCGAGATTAGACAGCTTGCCCATATGGGTGTAAAAGAAATCATTTTATTTGATGATCTTTTTACCGCAAACGCGAGCCGCCTGCGGTCACTGGTGGAGCGGATCGTGAGTGAGGGTCTCAACTATATCCGTTATTCATGCCTCGTGCGTGCAGACACTATATCAAATGAAGTTTTAGATCTACTACAGGCAATGAACGTCGTGAACGCGGCCTTCGGGGCTGAAAGCGGCTCTGATATTATGTTGCGCGTTATGAATAAACAAACAACGTGCGATAAAAACCAAAAGTGCATAGATTTGCTGCTATCCTATGGATATTCGCCCGTGTTTAGCATGGTTATTGGGTTCCCTGGTGAAAGCCGCTCAACGCTGCAGCAAACATTTGATTTTATTGCGCACAACAAGGGAAAATGTCTTCCGGAAGTCTATCCAGTACAACCGCTGCCTGGCACTTGGCTTTGGGATTACTTTACAAATAAATACAACCCAGACCTGAACAGCTTCGACTGGTCATCGCTAAGCCTACGCGGCAACACACTCGACTGGGAAAAATACCATCTATTGTCAGATTCCTGCACAATCGACGACCTGCGCGAGTTCATGGCGCTAGCGAGCTCGAAGTAATTTCATAACCACTTTTTTGATAAAAATCGTGGAGTGTGCAAGACAAGCAAAGACAGGAAGTCTGTGCTGTGCAAATTTCAAAGTGTCGCAGATTAATAAATGCATTGGATGACGCTGTTGCTGGCGTGAGAATTTAATTTATCGCTGTGTAGCAAGAGAGAAGAGCATGGCCAAGGTTTCAGTTGTTGTTGCTATGTATAATGCGCAAGCATGGTTGCAGCGTTTCGTTGTAGCATTACAAAATCAGGAGCTTGATGATTTTGAAGTGTTAATGATTGACGATGCGTCTACTGACGGGAGCGCAGCTATGGTAGAGGCTGTAGCAGCGACCGACCCCCGCTTCCGCTTGATACGCCTTTCTGTCAACAGCGGAGCAGGCGTGGCACGCAATAAAGGTATTGTCGAAGCAACTGGAGAAACCATCTGCTTTGCAGACCCTGACGACCTACTACCTGAGCGCTCCTTGGAAGTGCGATACGAGGCATACAAAAGATATAACGCTGTAGTGCGCGCATGCCATGACGAGATTGACGGCAATGGGTCCATACGTAATCATGAGAAACGCCCTGCAAAACTGCCTGAAGTTTTTTCGCCGGCTGACGAAGCCGCACGCGTAGGGGTTGCCCCTTTTCTTTGTGCACACTGGACTTGGCTTTTTCCCAAAAGTCTGCTGCACAGATATGCGATATTGAATGGAGAAGGCATGCGTACGGCGGAAGATATAGTCCTGCTTAACCGTCTTTTTTTCCATGTGACTCGCATGGTATGGATTCCAGACACCGTCTATTACTGGATGAAGCAAAAAGATTCTCTTTCCACCACCCGGTATTCAGCAGAACACTATGCAAACTACTTCCAATGCTGTGATATTTTTTACACTGAGGCCAAAAGACACAAACGGATCGAACTCGCAGATGCGTTTTTTGACGACTACCTTTCTGTTTATCCTGCTCATTTGATATCGCAGGCAGTGCAAGGCATAAGCACGGAAGCCGACGCCCGCCAGGTCATTACGGCAATGACTTCTGTAGCTGAACGACACAACGTGTTTCAGCGCCGTCTTCCCGCCTTGCAAAAAAATCCGACACGCAATGCAGGCATCCAACGTCTGTGGGCCGTTCTCCAGAGCAAGGCAACATCGAGCCTTGCTAAACTGGTTGAATCGCAGCACATGTTTACTCGCTTGGTGCAGGAACGGCAGTTTGAGGCCATCCGCACCCTTGGCTGGAATCAGCAGGTATCGTTTGACAGGCTTGATCAAAAGGCCCGATTGCTGCGGGCTCGCTACTTATTCTGCGACAATCCGCCAGAAGAGCGTTTCTTACAGAACGGAACGCCATTTCAGCCTGCGCACACTAAAAATCGCACAGTATATACAGGCCGCAACTTTACAATTTTGGAACGCATACTCTGGCTACCTCTAACTGGCGAAGATAATGTGCGCTATGCCTTGACTGTCGGGGGTCTGAATGCCGGTTTGGCCCATAGACTGTCAGAGGTCCAGGCGGCGTTCGCGCCAGCCCCCCTGGACGATCGCGCTTTTCCGCCGGACATCCGTGCCCTGCGACACTTGGCACGCTCCAGCGTAATGCAGAAAAAATTTTGCAATGCTTGGATGTTTATCGACAAGGACACTGAGGCGGACGATAATGCTGAACACCTCTATCGGTGGGTTCTTCGCAACCATCCGAAATTGAACGCCTGGTTTGTCCTCAACCGAAACTCACACGACTGGAAACGGCTGGAGTCAGAGGGGTTTCGCCTGGTGCCGCATGGAGAAATGGAGTATTTCGCCCTGCATCTCAATTGCACGCACCTTATTTCAAGCCAGATGGACCAATATATCTTCCGACCGCTTAATGAGTGCTATACTTCGGATTTCGTCAAGCCTCGGTTCGTATGCCTGCCGCATGGTGTCACTAAAGACGATGTTTCAGACTGGTTCAATTCCATTCCCTTTGATCTTTTTGTTGCCGCCACCCAAGACGAGGCACGGTCGATTACCGCCGATCAGTCACGTTACATCATGTCCGAAAAAGAAGTCCGTCTGGGCGGCTTCCCCCGCTACGACAACTGGCTTGTCCCGGTTGAGCGGGAAAATATTATTTTCATCATGCCCACTTGGCGGGCTGATCTGGTGGGAGAATGGGATGGCAAGGGACAGCGCAGGGCGAAAAATCCGCACTTTTATTCTTCAAAATTCGTCCAGATGTGGAAAGGGCTTTTCGATGATCCCCGCATGAAACAATTGTTGACTCAGCACAGTTACAGAGTTGTCTTTTTTGCCCATCCCTGCTTTGAAGACTATATTGAGGACATGCCTTTTCCCGACTTTGTTGAAAAACGCTCCAAGCGCTATGGCTCTATGATCGACATCATGCGTAAGAGCAAGGTCATGATTACAGATTTTTCCTCAGTAGCTTATGACATGGCCTACATGCGCAAGCCGGTGGTATACTATCAGTACGAAAACAAATCTGACTTCACTCGCAGCCAGCGCTGGGTCAGTGGCTATATTGATTACGAAACAATGGGATTTGGGCCTGTTTGCCGAGATAAAGACGCCTTATTTGCGGCGCTGACAGACGCTGTGCGTGCCGATGGCGTAATGCCTGAAGTCTATCAAAACAGGGCTGAAAATACTTTTGCCTACCATGATGCCAGATGCTGTGAGCGCGCATTCAATTTTATCATAGAAGCATCGCAGCCGTTCAATGCAAAATTACAAAGGTAATATTTCATGTCCGAAGCACTCACAAGTGTAAAGCAAGACATTATTGCTTTTAGCCAGCAGGTTTCTCGCAGCATTCATGGACTACAGCTTACACGCCTGCCCCACCCGCAACTGTTCATGCTGCTTGAACGTTCCACGGAGATAAGCGCATGTCTGGAAGCCTACCTGCTGCAGATGAAAGAAAAAAATGGAAAACCCGAATCTGACCGCGTTGCGCAGTCGGTGCAGGAACTGAACACCTTGCTTCAGCATGTAAGGACATTCATGGCTGAATGTCTGAATGGAGCACAGGGCGTAGTATCTTTTGAACGTTTCCCGCAGCAACTTGTGCAAATTAAAGACAAAGCCAGACTTCTGTTGGCAGACATGGGAAAACTCAGGCAGGAACCTGACGAAAGTGCGGCTGTCCGCCAGCATCACACCGCATGGACTCAGCTTGTAGCTGAAGTACAACAACTGGAAAAGATAATCCGAGAGTTGTGCGACTCGGCAACTCCGAAAATTGCAGTCGGGCAGCAAGGCGTAGAAAAAATATTTGCCATGCTGGAGCAGCGCCCGGCGTTGGCTTCGCTTCGGGCAGGAGTTCAGCAAGCGCTGAAGCAAAATGCTCAGCTTAAGCTTGCGGAAACCGAGTTCTTCGATCAGGCATTTTATGCAAGACAACTACCTGACGACAATATGGCCGGTCAAGACCTCGTTGGGCACTACCTGGCATCAGGAGAAAATCGGGCTCCTCATCCTTTCTTCGACCCACAGCACTATCATAACGCTTATCCTACTGTTGCAAAATTGCGCTACTACGCGCTGGAGCACTTCGTACGATACGGAGAGATGCTGCACTACAATCCGGGGCCGGACTTTGATGCCATGTACTACCTTGCAAAAAACGAAGACGTACTTGATGCAGGAATGCCCCCCCTTCGTCATTTTCTCAGGCACGGCATACAGGAGGGGCGCCCTCCCCGCGCCAGGGCCGGAGCGTTTTTCACTAAAATTTTTCTTTCTCCAAAAGGTGTACATGTTGGCTTTGTGGGCGATCCCTGCGACAGTTGCAGCTGCGGCTGGAACATGCTGTTCGACTATTGCGCAGCGCGAGAAAACAGCCATGCTTCGCGGATGTCCACTGATGACTGGACTGGTAACGAGGATCACCTCGACGCTTATGTAGTGGGCTCCGAAGCACTGGCGCGAATGAGTAGTGAGCAACTGTGCGCAATTGCCCAGAACCGCCGCAAGATAGTCTACATTGGCGATAATCCACAACGTGATCTGAGGCAATTGCTGAATCAGGACACCCTTCCTCTCCAACATGTATGCGCTATCACAACGTCATATGAGCATTTTATCCGATGGCAGGAAAGTGGCCGACGGTTGTCGCTAAAATATTATGCTTTTTCCACGGTGGATCTGGACATCCCGTTTCTCGAAGCGCTGCTGACTCGCTTGACAGGTGAGGAACCTTTTCGCCTGCGCAGGGTGCCCCAATTGGGCTTCGCGCGGGATGGCAAGCCCGCCATAAGCGTTGTCAGCATCATCTACAAAAAAAGTCTTGAGATGAAGGCGTTCCTTGAGGCTCTTAATCGACAAGATCTGGCGCGCCCCTATGAAGTCGTCCTTGTGGATGATGCGTCGCCAGACAACGCTGTGAAAGAAATCGAGGCATGGCTGAAAGAGAAACGTTCCGCCGGCCTACAGAACAAATTCATGACCGTCCACATCCTTCGCAATGCGGTTAACTCCGGTAACTGCACTTCGCGCAATAGGGGGATAAAGGCTGCCTTGGCGGATATAGTGCTGGTAGCAGACGGGGATGTGGTGCAGAGCGCCTCTAGCTTAAGCGATCATCTTTGGGAATATCGCCTTGGAGACTGCGATGCCGTTGTTGGCTTCTATAAATTCAACATGGATTACGGAGAAGTTTTTCAATGGCTAAGCGCTTGTGAAGTGAATCCGGAAATAATCTCTACCCAGATGCTGCGTGACAGAGAGTCAGACAATCGCCTTTTGCCCAACAGCATCTACCGTTACGTCACGCGCAATACTTCGTTCCGAAAATCCGCCTTAAACGGACATTATTTCGACGAATCGCTTAATTATACCAGCGCTCCTAATTCCGGATATGGAGAAGAAGACCACGAACTGGCGGCCAGGCTCTATTTTAACAGAAAAATCATTAGGTTTGCTGAACATTCCGTTTGCGTGCACATCCGCCACGGTGACAACTCATATAATGCAGACAAAGCGCTCTCCAACCTGCGCAACTGGAACCGTCTTCTTGATAAACATCCACTGCTGATGCTGGTGGACAGGCAGTATTATCAATGGAAAACTAGGGATCTACTCGCAAAAACCAGAAGCAAGCCTAATGCCCCTGAAGTAGTCAACGCACGGGCACGGTTTCGGGCTCCGTCCCGTGCCAATATCGTCCTGCCACAGTCAAAGCAGCTTAAAATACTCACGTTTCCTGCTGCGTTTGCGTATCTGTATGATCTCTTCAAGATGCACCACGTGTTTACGCTTGCAGGATGTGTAGACGGATTCACTAGCGGCACATGGGACTACGACTTGCGCCCACTGCCGTACAGTGCTCAACTCGCATGCCAGGAGAGTGTTGACCCATCCGCGCATGATATTGCTATCATTCCTTTTAGCGAGAGCCTGCTTCTGTCGGGCAAAGGCGATGACTCTCTTGCTGTTTGGGGAAAACAGCTTTTAATCCAACTTGGCCTGACAAGAAACATACCTCGCCTGTTGCTTTGCATAGAGTCGGAAACGAGTCATGAGTTAGCCGAAAGGCCGGATATCCAATTGCAAATAGAAAAAAGGCGCGCAGTCCTGCGAGCGCTGTTGCAGGACGACCATGTAGTACTTACCTCATACCAAAAGCAGAAAATATGGGGTTTCACCCGCTCTTCTGTTGTTTGGCATGGGTTTTCTCCGCAGGAGTATCCCGAGGGGGGGCATCAAAACGGTTGCCTCACCCTTCCACGCAATGTACTGCGTGAGGGATTAGGAGGCGAGTGGATACGCTTTGAATCTGAGCTTAAGAAGGTTTTTCCGCTGGAATATATGAACACTCCTGAACCGAATGCAGGCCACAGGGAGTCACGTCAGGCATGGGCTGTAGCCAAATATCAACTATACGCCTCTTATCTGGGGGCATTCACAGTGTTTTGTATGCCTTTGAAGAGTCCGGCCATGCCTAGCGTCCTTGTGGAGGGCATGCTGGCAGGAGTCATCCCTGTAGTGCTAAGAAATGATGACACTTCCGCATTTTTGCAAAATGGAATTAATGGATTTTGCTGTGAAACAATTGACGATCTCGTGAAGTGTGTTGTTTGGCTGTCAAAGAATCATGACCAATGCAAGGTTATAAGCAGTAATGCTCGAATTTTTGCGATGGATGCATTCAATGTTGATCGATGTCTTGCAGGCTGGCTTGATCTAATTCACCGCACGCTATGACTCATGGGAGGGGGGGGCAAGAGACATGAGATAGAATCATATTTTGAGAAAATTATAAATCGGTTCTGGCTAGAGTGCAGCGTTTTGCCTCTAGGTGTGGCGAGGTATGCATATTTCTAGTGTCAACGCAGGCGCCACTATCGCGTTGACACAAGGTGAAGGTGGACAATGGACAGCACGCCATACAAGAATTACCATGGCCGAATAGACTTTGCCGCAAAAAACAATTCACATACCCAAGCATTTATATTTCTTCAGGAACACTGCCAAAATATTGGAGTGTCAAGGCCAAGGGTTCTCGAAGTGGGATGTAGCAATGGATATTTTAGCGAGGCGCTGCGTAGTCATGGCGCATATGTGCACGCAGTAGAACCTTTTTTGACTGATGCAAAAGACTTTGATAGAGTTGATGAATTTTTCCATGGCACAATTGAGGAGTTTTGCGCTAGCAGTCCTGTCGAATTGATGCAGAAATTTGATGCCGTGATACTGGGTGACGTACTTGAGCATCTTGTGGACCCTAGAGCTGTTTTGGTAGATGTGGCTAGCTTCTTAAAAGATGATGGGGTCGTTATTGCGTCTGTCCCAAACATTACTCACATCGGCATACGTTCTATGCTTGAAGAAGGACTGTGGGGATATCAAAAATACGGGATACTAGATTCAACGCATGTTCGCTTCTTTTCTTGGCACAGCCTTCGCAAGATGTTTATTGAGGCTGGCTTTGGTATAGAGCGTCGTTACAGCGTGCTTTTACCAGAATTCAGAGTATTTCCTTCATCTGCTTCGCTTCAGGGGTTCTCTTTTGACATGGAGCTCAACCAGCACGATCACACATTCCAGCATGTCATAAGAGCCTCAAAGAAGAGTTTCTCCAATGATGCATACTCTGATTCTGTCCCGCAGAATATATTGGTTCTCTCTCCCAACCCGAATAGCTCGGTTTCGATAATACGCCTCCTCAAGCCCCTTCAGGAATACGCCAGAGTACACTCTGGAAAGGTAAGGGCGATGAGGGGGGCGGAGTGCACGCTGGAGTGTTTGCGGTGGGCAGATGTTGTTATCGCCCACAGGGAAATAAGCATCTTCACCTCAGATATCCTTAAGATTGCTCGCAGGTTGGGGGTGTCTGTCATTTATGACACCGATGATCTGCTTGCAAAACTTCCAGAGTGGAGTTTGAATAGAATTTCAGGTGCAGATAAGGTTCTAATGGACAATGCGATCGCCACGGCTGACAGGGTTACATGCACTACCCCCAGACTAAAAGAAGAGCTTTTAAAAAGCTCAGAAAGTGTTTATATTATTCCAAATGTCCATATCCCTGCAAAGCATACCTCTGCACCAGAAAAGCGACACTATAGCAATGAGTGTACACTTGTTGTCGCTTCTTCGGATACTGTCCTTGTGGACTTCTTAATTCCCCCCATCAGAGTTCTTTGCAAAACGTTTTCTGCGCTGAAAGTAGTGGCTATAGGGCATATTGCTAGCCAATTTAAGGGAATTTCTGGGCGTGTGGCTACTTTCCCTCAATGCTCGGAAGACACCTTCAGCGCCATTTTGAATTCAATTGACAATGGAATAGGACTAATTCCCCTAGATGATTCTTTGTTTTCTTCGTGCAAATCCCCTATTAAATATTTTCATTACGCAGCTTGTGGAATTATTTCTGTAGCATCATCGGTGCCACCGTACACTGATTGTATTGATAGCGGAAATAATGGCATTCTCGTTGATAACCAGTTGGACTCTTGGTGTATCGCTGTTGGTAAGCTTGTAGAAGACTACCAATTCAGGCGCAGATTGCTGCGTAAAGCCATTCGGACATGGCAGAAAAGTGGGTCTGTCAAGCTCGCAATAAAAGCTTGGGAACAGGCCTTTTGGGGGCTCCCTAAGCCGCAAGAAAAGGTGTTGTAGATCATTCATGATGCTAGCAGGGCCTGCTCGACACTTGGAGCAGTAGCAGTCAGGCGTCTAGCCTGAAAAACACTCCACATAGCTAGAACGTTAGAGTGACCATCGAATGCTAGCATCTTTATGTCGTCATTAATCTGGCTGACACTCTCAGCAAAGGAATCACTGCCTATAGGCCCCCCCCCGCAGGCAATGTTCAAAATTGTTTAATTTCTAAGCGCAGGGCGCTTGGCTATCCTCTGTCGTTCATTTGTCTGTGCTTAACAGGCTTAGAAGTGACTTAAGTGATAAATTCAAGCAAGAGGAGTGGGGAAGTTAGGGCGCATGCAACGAAGAGAAAGAATTGCCACGCATTGTTGATGATTCATGACGAGCTAGAGGAGAGGTGGTGTGGATAAATTTTACTGTCAAAAGTGTGGTTCTTTGCATGTGCAAATCACTGGACACTACATCTTGGAGTGCAAAATGTGTGGCTGGAAAGTGCCAATGGACAGCGCTCAGATTTCAAAACGCATAATCAATTCATTGCGATCAATTTCAAAAAAGGCTGAGGGCGGTCGAGGCCCGTCGTTTGAGGGGGCTTGAAGAGGAGAACCAGCGCCTGAAGCGGCTCGTGGCCGAGCAGACCCTGGACATCCAGGTGCTCAAGGAAGTCCTTGGAAAAAACGGGTAGAGCCCGCCGAGCGCCGCTTGGCCGTGCGTTATACCATTGATGTGCATGGTTATTCAGAGCGGCGGGTCTGCCAGCTAATGGAGATGAACCGACGGACCTTCAGACGGCCGCCAGGCCCGGATCGCGATGCTGAATTGCGCATCCGTCTGCGTGGTCTGGCCGAGGAGCGCCGCCGCTTCGGCAGCCCTCGGTTGCAGATCCTCTTGCGCCGTGAAGGCATCGTCGTGAATCACAAGCGCGTCGAGCGAGTGTATCGGGAGGAAGGGCTGTCGCTCAGGCTCAAGCACCGCCGCAAGCGGGTAAGCCATCTGCAAGGCGAAGCGCATGAAAGAGCTCAAGATGTGCGTTGTCCTGCTCGACATGGATCGCCTGAAGAGCATCAACGACAAGTACGGACACTCCGCCGGAGACAGGGCACTCATGGAATTGGCAGAGGGATTGAAGAAGTGCTTCGGGCGCGGCTTTCACGTCATGCGCCTCGGGGGGGGACGAATTCGCCGTGGTCCAGTTCGACAACGATCCCGCCCCGCTCTACCACAGACTCTACGAACTCGAACGGATCCTCGAGGACCACAGCTTCACTGCGACGAATCCGTTCCGTGTGAGCTTCAGCTACGGCCTCGTCTGCTCGCGGGACGGGGAACACATCGACGACCTTCTGGAGCGGTGCGACACCCTGATGTACGAGCGTAAACGCCGCAAACACACCGCCCATTCCGAGGGGCGGGCATAACGGAAGACCGTCCGCACACACCCATCCGTCAGACACAGGGTGCTCACTCACCGACAGCCCACTCACGGTGCCACGGCGGGCATGACCAGCCGGGGATCAGGCAGGCCAGAGTAGCGGCAACAACCACACGGCGACCAGCATGGTGACTAGCGTCAGGGGCACGCCGACCTTCACATAGTCCGTGAACCTGTACCCGCCGGGCCCCATGACCAGCAGATGGGCAGGGTGCGACAGCGGGCTGGCAAAGCTGGCCGAAGCCGCAATGGCCACCGTCATCATCAGCAGGTGCGGAGAGATATCCAGACTGGCCGCCGCGCTCAACGCGACCGGCGTCATCAGCACCACGAGGGCCGCTGTGGGTATGATCTGCGTTCCGAGAACGGTGATGGCGAACAGCGCGGCGACGACCCAGCGCGGCCCCATGTCACCCACCATCGCTACCACCGCCTCGGCCCCCATCTGGGCCGCACCCGTCTTCTGTATGGCGACCCCTAGCGGCAGCATGCTCGCGACAAGGAACACGACCTTCCATTCGATGGCCCGGTAGGCCTCCTCCATGCTCAGGCAGCGGGTGACTACCATGATGGCGGCACCGGTCAACGCCGCGATGGCGATGGGCACAAGGCCCAGGATCGCGCTTGCGATGACCGCGAACATGATGCCCGCGGCAAGCGGTGCCTTGCTGAGCCGCGGAGCCTGCGCGGCCGCCTCGTCCAGCACGAGAAAATCGCTGTCACGCGCCACGGCCTCAAGGCTCTTGCGCGGGCCGTACACCAGAAGGGCGTCTCCGAACTGCAGGGGCAACGTCGAGAGGTCGGTGCGCAGGGCCTGCTGCCTGCGCCAGATGGCGAGAACGCTCAACCCGTAGTGTTCACGGAACAACAAGTCCGTCAGCGTCTTTCCCGCGAGGGTCGTCCTGGAGTAGCCCCCATTTGGACCGGACACCCCGCCAACGATAGGAGATAGGTCTAGCCCTATGTCCAGACCTAGTGCTAACGGGGAAGCAGTGGTGGAAGTGTTGACCACAGTCCAGCGTCGACGTTGGACGGTGGCGGAAAAGGTTCAACTGGTCCAGGAGTCGTTGCAACCGGGGATGAACGTCTCGTACGTCGCCCGCAGAAACGGCCTTTCTCCCAGCCAATTGTTTCGCTGGAGGAAGCTCATGAGCGACGGAGGCAAGACCGCTGTCCAAGCGGATGACCAGGTGGTCGGAGCCGGAGAAGTTCGGGCGCTCAAGAAGCGTATACGCGATCTGGAGCGGATGCTGGGCAAGAAGACCATGGAGGTCGAAATCCTTCAGGAGGCGTTGGAGATTGCGCGCGAAAAAAAACTGATCTCGCGCACTCCGTTGCCCTGGGAGGACGGTTCCCGATGAAGCGTGTCGCCGAGGCGCTGACGGTCTCGCGCTCCAGGCTGGCCGAAAGAGTGAAAGACCCCGCTCGGGAGCGTCCGCCCCGCTACTCCAAGGCTGAGGACGAGGTGCTGCTGCCCCTGATTCGGGACATCATCGACCATCGGCTGACCTACGGCTACCGCCGGGTCTGCGCGGTGCTGAATCGCCGCCTGGTCCAAGATGGTCATGCGCGCGTCAACCACAAGCGCGTGTATCGGATCATGCGCCTTCATGGCCTGCTTTTGGCCAGACACAAGGGCTACCGGCCAGACCGCAGCCACGACGGCAAGGTCATCACTCTCAAAAGTAATCTCCGCTGGTGTTCTGATGGCTTTGAGATTCACTGCGACAGCGGCGAAGTCGTGCGTGTGGTCTTTGCCCTTGATTGCTGCGACCGCGAGGCCATGGGGGCCATTGCGACCACGGCGGGCATCAGTGGGCAGATGGTGCAGGACTTGATGCTGGAGTGCGTAGAGAAGCGGTTTGGGGTCGTGAAGGCCCCGCAGCCCGTCGAGTGGCTCTCGGACAACGGCTCTTGCTACACGGCTAGGGAAACGGTGGCGTTCGCGACACTGTTAGGCCTGCTTCCGCGCTTCACGCCGGTGCGCAGCCCGGAAAGCAACGGCATGGCCGAGGCCTTTGTGAACACCTTCAAGCGGGATTACGTGCATGTTCACGCCCGTCCTGATGCGGCAACGGTTCTGGCCCAGCTTCCCGGCTGGTTCGAGGACTACAACGAAAGGCACCCTCACAAGGGCTTGCGGATGAAATCCCCCAGGGAATTTATCCGCGCATCAGCAACCGCAGGGTGTCCGGTTTAGCAGGGGCAACTCCACGTCCGGGGCGAGAGCAGTACCTCGGCAACGCCAACCTTCTGCGATTCGAGCTCCGCCACCAGCTGGGGAGTGCACTCCGAAACCTCCAGGGCCTGCAACCCCTCGAACACGTCCAGATCACCTTCCATACCATGCAAGACCAGAACATCATCCGCGCATATCGTCTCCGCAGGCTGCGGCATGACGATGATGCCTTCCGCACGCAGGATGCCGACGACAGTGAGCCCGAACGCACTGCCGAGGCGACTTTCCACGAGGTTGCGCCCCACCAGCACCGAAGCCGCTGGCACACGGACAGTGATAAAGCACCGGGCTCCGCATTCGGGATCGGACCCGAGGCTCGGTGCCACGACGGCATACCCCTCCATGCCCGGCAGCCCCGCAAGCCTGCGCATGGTTTCGGGTTCTCCCTGCAGTACGAGTTGGTCGCCTTCAGCGAACACATGGTCGTCCACCACGCCGAGGCATGTGCCCTCCGGCGTCTTCAGTGAGAGCAGGTGGGTATGATGCTCGCGACGCAACCCGCTGTCGCCAAGGGTGCGCCCGATGAGAAAGGCACCCGCGCCAAGACGGATGGAACCCACTTCGAGATGCCCTCTAGCATCATCCGCCAGAAAGCCACACTGCCCTTATTTTTTCTCAAGACAAGGTACCCTTTTAACTGGGCGTATATGCCCGTGACTACAGGCAAACTCAAGGGGCGCTTCGTCGTATATTTTAGAAATCTTTATCGACTAACATAAAGAGGGCGCATCATTCATCGCTTTTTCAGATATATATTACAGTAATGAACCTAGGGAATTATTCCCGCCACTAGCCCTGATACCCCGTGCACCAGGGCTGTTCTCTTTCCAAGGAGACGCCATGGACAACTTTCAGTGTACCTCCCCTGAGGTCACCGACCTCGCCAAGGCCCTCATTGCCGTTCAGCACACCCTGCAACCGGCCATCAAGGACCGTGAGAATCCGTTCGCCAAATCACGCTACGCAACTCTCAACTCTGTCATGGATTCCTGCCGGGATGCGCTGCTAACCAACGGCATCTGGGTGACCCAGTATCCGGTCCCGGCAGAGGCTGGGCACCTCGGTCTCGTCACCAAACTCACGCATGCGGAATCCGGCCAATGGCAATCGTCGCTGCTGGTCATGCCCCTACCGAAGGCAGACCCGCAAGGATATGGTAGCGCCATGACCTATGCCCGTCGCTATGCGCTCTCGGCCATGCTCGGCATGGTGACGGAGGACGATGACGACGGCGAAGCTGCTTCCCGCGATACGTCTGCCAAGCCACGCACAGCACGTCAGCCACGGCACAAGGTGGAAGGGAGCGCCGCAACTGCGCATGGACAGCCAGTTCCCCACACTGAGTCACGCCCCACGCCGCCTGACAAGGCACTACACCCGGCCTTGGCATCGCTGCCAAAGCTGGACGGGGTAACCTACACGACGGCCACCACGCAGGATGGCCGTCTTTGCGTTATGGCGTCCGGCAACACGTCTGCCAGAAAGCAACTTCTTGGGGCAGCTGGCTTTCGCTGGAACCCGGAGCGAAAGGTCT
>NZ_VSMK01000065.1 GCF_011682075.1 Nitratidesulfovibrio liaohensis | reverse complement strand
CGCAGCCGCACAGCGGGGTAAGGCGGCCAGTGCGGGCCTTTACCGCACCGGTGACCAGATGCGACAGGGCCAGCGCGCGAGCCAGTTCCGCGTCGCTGCGGCCCCATGCGCGGGCGGCCAGCGCCGGGGGAATGATGGCGGTAAGTCCGTGGTTGCCGGAACCGGCGCTGCTCATGACCGGCTGGTTGGCCCCGGCCATGCGCACGTCGGCGGCGGCAGCCGTGGTGGCCTTCACGCGGGCGCTGATGTCCGGGCCGCAGGCGTCAGATACGCTGTAGCCAGATACGCAGGAGCCGGATACGTTGGTGTTCCGGCAATCTCCGCCGCGCAGGGCCTGCCCCAGAGTATGCCCCACGGCAAGGCCCCACGGGCTGGTCAGCCCCTGTTCGGCCACGGCCAGATTCATCTCCGCGCCGCGCAGCAGGTCTCGGGCGAGATCGGCGTCGATCCCGTCGGCCCAGTTCCACAGGTCGTCAAAGGCGGCCCGTTGCAGGTCGGCCATGTAGGGGGGCAGGCTGTCGCCGCCAAGGGCGTCTTCCGCCCGGTAGACCACCTGCCCGTTGTGGCGCACCTCGGCCACGCGGTCGTGCCGCCCGGCCACCACGGCCACCACCAGATGGCCGGGGCGGTACAGTTCCGCCTCTGCGTACACGGTGGGCACGTCCTGTACGATTTCCTGCGTCACCGCGCCACGCTCCGTCAGGGCGCGGGCGGCGGCCACGTCGCTGGCGGTGACGGAGGCCAGCGCCTGCAGGCCCATGTCGGCATCACCCGCAAGGGCTCCCAGCGCGGATGCCAACATGTTGCCGCGCAGGCCCTGCGCGCCGGGAATGCCCACGGACTGGCCGTTCTTGTAGATGTTGGCCGAAAGACGCAGGTGGATGCGTTCAGGTGGGCCAGGCAGGTGGCGTGCGGCGGTGGCGGCGGCAAGGGCCACGGCCCCCGGTTCGGTGCAGCCAAGCGCGGGCTTTACTTCGGCGGCGAAAAAGGCGGCGATGTCCATGGAGCCTCCTGCTTGTGCGCGGGCGGCCGGGTGGAGTGAAGGGGCAGGTTCCGGCATGCCGCGCGGGGTGCGGGCGTGATGGGGCTGCGGGCGAACCCGCGTTTTCGCGCGGCGGCGGTGCGCCGCATATACGCAAAAGGGGTCACGGTGAACCGTGACCCCTTGATGGCGTGGTGGCGTTCCCAGGGGGATTTGAACCCCCGTCGACGGCGTGAAAGGCCGTTGTCCTAGGCCGGCTAGACGATGGGAACGCATGTTGGCTGGGCTGCTAGGACTCGAACCTAGATTAGCGGAGCCAGAATCCGCCGTCCTGCCAATTGAACGACAGCCCAACAACGAGGTTGTGTATCTATCCGTCAGGCCCCCGGTTGTCAACGGGAAATGCGCGAGGGGTCCGCAATTTTTATTTTTTGTGCGTAATATCCCTGAATCATGCCGGATATTGTGGCGTTTCGTGGCGTGGGGGCATCTTCGCATGTCTTTTTCGACCGTCCGCAGGCGTATCCCACCCATCGCGGCGGGGGCTTTGCTGCCGCGAAATTTCGTACTATGCTCGTCCCGTCCGCATCGGACATCCGGCGGATTGTCCCGCGCGCGGCCTTGACGGCTGCGGCGCGGTCCGTCCGGCACACGTCTTTCTGCTCTCAGGCGTACGCGCCGAGGTTTTTTTGCAGCGATTCGCACCAGAGATTGTCTTGCCGGTTGCAGGCGAAAGCCGCACCCGGTAGGCGCGACGGCATGCCGCCCCTCGTCTGAAGGGGGCGCTGCCAGCACGGGGCCGTCATCCGGCTCCGCCCCATCCCGCCCGCCGATTCCGTCCGATGCCATCGGATGGTGGTCTTACCTTTCGTCCCGCAACCATCCTTCTGACGTTTCCAGGCCGATCATTCGCCATGCGCGCCGCATGGCGGTCGTGCGCCGTCGGGCTGCCTGCCCGGTCCGCGCCCGTCATGTCGCGCGCCGTACTTCAGGAGTGACGCAATGCACATCAGGGACGAACGCCCCGGCAACCAACAGGACAGTCGGGCAATCATCCACATCGAATACACGGCCTTCAAGGGGCACCCCATGCACGCCCTCGGCGCCGAACCCACCGAGCACCTGATACCCGGCCTGCTGCGCGCCAGCGGCGACCTGACCCTGTCCCTGCTGGCAGAGGTGGACGGCGCCCCGGTGGGCCACGTGGCTCTTTCGCCCGTCGTGGTGGGAGAAGACCATGTGGGTTCGGACAGGGCGGGCTGGCATCTGCTGGGGCCTGTGGGCGTGCTGCCGCCCATGCAGGGCAGGGGCATCGGCTCCGCCCTGATCCGCGAGGCGTTGCGCCGCATGCGCGACGCCGGGGCCTTGGGCGTGGTGCTGGTGGGCGACCCCGGCTACTACGTCCGCCTCGGCTTTGCCTGCGTGCCGGGGCTGCACTATCCCGGCGTGCCCGATCAGTACGTGCTGGCCGTGCGCTTCGGCGACCGGCTGCCGCAGGGCGGCATCATCGCCCACCCGGCCTTCGCGGAACAGGCATAGCGCCAGCAACGACAATCCGCAGGGGCCGAGGCGAGCGCCCGGCTCCTGATGAGGTATACAATCATGTTGCAATCATGGGGTTTCGACCAGTGGTTTGCCGCACACGCGGCGGAAATGTTCATGGAAGGTTGCGGTTTTGCCCGAGTCTGCGCGGTGGACCGGGGGGGGTATCGCATACGGGGTGAAGGGGGCGAGGTTCCGGCGGAACTGGCGGGCAGGCTTGCCTACCATGTGGACAGCGCCGCCGACCTGCCCTGCGTGGGCGACTGGGTGACGGTGCAGTGGCACAGTGACGGAACGGCGGCCATCATCCACCGGGTGTTCCCGCGCCGGACCGTGCTGCGGCGCAAGACGGCGGGCGATGGCGGCGCCGTCCAGATGATTGCGGCCAACATCGACACGGCGTTCATCGTGCAATCGTGCCATTACGACTTCAACCCCGGCAGGCTGGAACGCTATCTGGTCATGCTGGCGGACGGGGGCGTGGAACCCGTGGTGGTGTTGACCAAGACGGACCTGGTCACCCCGGAAGACCTCGGCAACCTGCTGGCGGTGGTGGCCGCCGTCACACCCGCGCGGGTGATCGCCCTCAGCAGCGTGACCGGGGCCGGGCTGGATGTGCTGCGACAGGCGCTTGCGCCGGGCCGGACCTATTGCCTGCTCGGCTCGTCGGGCGTGGGCAAGACGACCCTGCTCAACCAGCTGACACGCGGGCAGGCTGGGGCTGGGGTTCTGGATGGGCAGGCGCTTGCCGCGCACGCCGACCGGGCCACACGTGCTGTCAGCGCCACCGGGGAGGGCACCCACACCACCACCCGCCGCCAACTCACCATGCTGGACGGCGGGGCGCTGGTCGTGGACACGCCGGGCATGCGCGAGGTGGGCACCGTGGCTGCGGCGGAGGGCGTGGACGCAGGCTTTGCGGACATCGCCCTGCTGGCGGGCGAGTGCCGCTATGCCGACTGCCGCCACGAACACGAGGCTGGCTGCGCCGTGCGGGCCGCCGTGGACCGTGGAGAACTGTCCGCCACGCATTACCGGAACTACCTGAAGCTGCGAAAAGAGGCCGAGTTCAGTAAAATGTCGCAGCTCGACCGGCGCAGAAAGGACAAGGCGTTCGGAAAACTGGTCAAGTCGGTCAAGAAGCACATGGGATACTGAGGCGTTCTTGCTCCTGCCTCCCCACTCTCTTTTTAGGGATAGGACAGGCAGGGAGCTTCACCCACACCAATAACAGAAACACCCCGGCGGGATGGCTCCCGCCGGGGTGTCGTTGCATTTATCCATCTTCGGTCGGCGTTGCTTACGCGCCTTCCTTCTTCTCGATCTTCGCCCAGCTGTCGCGCAGACCCACGGTGCGGTTGAACACCGGCTTGCCGGGGGTGCCGTCCCTGTCGGCGCAGAAGTAGCCGATGCGCTCGAACTGCACGCGGGTGCCGGGGGCCACGTCGGCCAGGGCCGGTTCCAGCATGGCGGTGACGGTCTTCAGCGAATCGGGGTTCAGGTAGTCCACAAAGGTCTTGCCATCTTCCGTCGCGTTGGGGTTTTCCACGCTGAACAGGTGCTCGTACAGGCGCACCTCTGCGTGCAGGGCATGCGCGGCGGACACCCAGTGGATGGTGCCCTTCACCTTGCGCCCGTCCTGCGACCAACCGCCCTTGGTGGCCGGGTCGTAGGTGCAGCGCAGTTCGGTGATGTTGCCGTCCGCGTCCTTCACCACCTCGCGGCAGGTGATGTAGTAGGCGTAGCGCAGGCGCACCTCCGCGCCAGGGGCCAGGCGGTGGTACTTCTTGGGCGGGTCTTCGCGGAAGTCGTCGCGCTCGATGTACAGCACCTTCGAGAACGGCACCGTGCGCGACCCGTGCGACGCATCTTCCGGATGGTAGGGCATGTCGAAGGTTTCCACCTGGTCGTCGGGGTAGTTCTCGATGACGACCTTGATGGGGTCCAGCACGCCCATCACGCGGGGGGCCACGGCGTTCAGGTGTTCGCGCATGCAGAATTCCAGCAGCGAGAAATCCACCACAGAATCGGCCTTGGCTACCCCGATGCGCGCGCAGAAGTCCTGCAACGCTTCCGGCGTTACGCCCCGGCGGCGCAGCCCGCTGATGGTGGGCATGCGCGGGTCGTCCCAGCCGTTCACGTAGCCGCCCTCCACTAGCTGGATCAGCTTGCGCTTGGACAGCACGGTGTAGGTCAGGTTCAGCCGGGCAAATTCCAGCTGCTGCGGGTGGTAGACGCCCAGGGTATCCAGCGTCCAGTCGTAGAGTTCGCGGTTGTTCACGAACTCCAGCGTGCAGATGGAGTGGGTGATGCCCTCGATGGAATCCGAAATGCAGTGCGTGTAGTCGTACATCGGATAGATGCACCACGCATCGCCGGTGCGGTGGTGATGGGCATGGCGGATGCGGTACAGCGTGGGGTCGCGCATGACCACGTTGGGCGAGCTCATGTCGATCTTGGCGCGCAGCACGTGTTCGCCGTCCTTGAACTCGCCCGCGCGCATGCGCCGGAACAGGTCCAGGTTTTCCTCCACGCTGCGGTTGCGGTAGGGGCTTTCCTTGCCGGGGGCGGTAAGCGTGCCGCGATGCTCGCGGATTTCGTCCGCCGACAGGCTGTCCACGTAGGCCTTGCCCGCCAGGATCAGCTGTTCCGCATGCTGGTAGAGCTGTTCGAAATAGTCGGAGGCGTAGAACTCGCGGCCTTCCCAGTCGCCGCCAAGCCACTTCACGTCCTCGCGGATGGAATCCACGTATTCCTGGCTTTCCTTCAGCGGGTTGGTGTCGTCAAAGCGCAGGTTGCACTTGCCGCCGAATTCCCGCGCCACCCCGAAGTTGAGGCAGATGGACTTGGCATGCCCGATGTGCAGGTAGCCGTTGGGTTCCGGGGGAAAGCGGGTGTGCACCCGGCTGTCGAAGCGGCCATTGGCGTTGTCTGCCGTAATCAGCGCGCGGATGAAATCGAGACCCGGCTCGGCCTTGCGGTCGGGCTCGCTGGCGTTGTGATCGCTCATGATCGTGCGTTCCTGCTTGGGGTTTTCCGGCGGCCGTTCAGGCGGTCCGTCCGGGACGCGAAGAAAGATGCGGCAGGATACGGGAAGTGGTGTGCCCGGTCAATTCAGGGCAATTCTGCCATGGAACGCAGGGGGGGCTCTGCCGGATGGTCGCGCGCCATGAGGCGTGGGGGGGGGCCGCGCCATGAGGCGTGGGGGCATGGCTACATGGCCCTTCGGGCGTCATTCTCGCTGGGTACCGTTGCCGCGCAGCCTGTGCATGACCTGCGAAAGGGCGAGCTTGCGGCTGGTGGGGCCCATGCGCACATAGAACTCCTCTTCCTTGCCGGTGTGCAGGATGACCGGCTCGGCTGCCTTGCCGCATTCCACCAGCAGCAGTTGCCTGCCGTCCAGCATCCGCACGGTGAAGCGCACGTGCGGCTGGTGCTCCACGCCGATGTGCTGGGCCAGCAGCGCGCTGAAATGGCGCAACATGTGGTCCGCGTCCTCGAAGCCGTCGGGTGCCAGGCCCAGCACCTGCCCCTGATCGTCCACGCCCACGGCCAGGGTGCCGCCGTCGGTGTTCAGGAAGGCGGTCACGGTCTTCAGGGCGGCCAGTTCTATCTCCTTGCCGTGCTTGCCGCTGGAAAGGTTGTGCCGCAGGGTGGACTTGAATTCCAGGCGGTCGCTTTCGCCCCCGGCCAGCAGGATGCGCAGGGCGTCGTCGGACAGGGGGCCGGTGTCCGCGCCGGATGCACCCCTGCGGGCATGGGTCCACCACGCGCCCAGCAGCAGGGCCAGCCCGCCGCAGGCCAGCAGCAGCGGGATGGCGGCATCGCGCAGCAGCATGTGCAGCAGCAGCCCCTGCGGCATGGCCACCCCGGCGAAGGTGCGGGTGTCGGCATCGGTGGCGGGCGCAAGGTACGCCCACCAGCGGGAACCCTGCGCCTCGAACGTGAAGACGGCATCGGCAGGCATGCCCGCAGCGCTCCACGCGGCAAGGGCGGCCTTGTGCACGGGGTCGCCATCCTCGGTCAGGGATGCCGCCTCACGGGGGGAACGGCTGTCTCCATGGGGCGAGGTGACCAGCACGCGCGCCTCCTGGGGCAGCCCCACGGCGAGGGATGTCAGCAGACCGTCCAGCCGAAAGCTGTAGCCCATGGAGCGTTCCACGCCCCCCTGCCGGTCGCGCGCATCGACCACGACGGTCATTGCAGCACTGCTGACAGGTGATGCCGCGTCCGCACCTGCATTGTTGCCGGGCGGTGCGCTTGCCATGGGCAGGGGGTGCACGCCGGTCCAGGCGGTGGCCGTTTTCCGCCCGGATTCGACCCGGGCGGCCTGGGCGTTGGTGGCGGCGACCATGCGGCGGCACAGTTCTCCGGTAGCAGGGGGCATGGGCGCGCCGGAGCCGGGCGGGGTGGCGTCGGTATTGATGCGCAGCCACGGGATTCCCTGTCCGCCGTCCGAACCGTCTGAACCGTCCGAACCGACCGGGCCAGCGGGGTTGCGGACGTGCAGCAGCATGCCGCTGTGGGCGCGCACGGCCATGGCCAGCAGCCCCCTGCCGTCGCAGACCGTGACCGCGTCCACGCCGGGGTTGTTGTCCAGCGAGGAAAGCACCAGTTCCCGGGCATCCGCCGGAGTGGGGCGGCCCGGCGCGGCAGAGGCCAGCAGATCGCCTGCCAGTTGCAGTGCGGTGATGGCCGGAGCCACGCGCAGCAGCAGCCGTTCGCGCAGGTTTCGTCCTTGTTCCTCCACGGTGCGTGCATTGAACTCGCGGGCGGTCAGCCAGAGCCCCAGCAGCATGAGCAGAGCTGCGGCCGCAACGGCCATGGCAACGGCGAGAGGGGCGGAAAGCCTGGAGCGCGGGATGGTGGGCATGGGCAGGTCCGTTGTGAGAAGGGCGGAAGGGCTGCGCATTGCGGATGGCGCCAGTGTAGCGCGGGACGCACGATGCGCGCAACGGGATGCGTCGTGTTCCGGCATCGGTTCAAGCTCTATGCACGCCAGCGCCGGTGCGAGCGGTCAGCGCATGCCCACCCTGTCGGTACCTTCGTCCATCAGGCCCGTTCGATGCGGCACAACCCGCACTTCAACGGCTCCGCGCCGCTGTCCGGGTCGAAGTGCTCGTGCCCGTAGAGCAGGTTGGCGCAGCTTTCGCGCCAGCCGTGGTCCGGTCCGGGCCGTTCGGGAAACCACCAGCCGTGGTCGGCCTGCACCACGTCGGGCGGCAGGCCGTCGTCGGCGGCGGCCACAAAGCGCGCCTGCCCGTGCGGCGACACCA
>NZ_VSMK01000064.1 GCF_011682075.1 Nitratidesulfovibrio liaohensis | reverse complement strand
CAGCCAGGACGACCTCAAGGCCCTGCTGCCGCAAGGCATGTCAAAGAACAACCCGGTCTAAGCCAGTTCACTGATGTCTACTTGATGACCGCTCGCCTGAAAAGGTGGGGTTGTCTGGACGGTTACGATTCGAATCCTGAACCAGATGGCCAAACAGTTTGAAACTGCGATTATTGTCGTGACCCATGACGAGAAAATCATTCCGACTTTCAAGCGGTTGTACCAAATACGAGACGGACGGACCGAGGAACAGGCTGGTGAAGGAAGGACAATAGATTGAATCGATAGGGAGGGTGACATGAAGGATCACTGTGACGCTTTGGATTTGTCTGAAGATGATGTCTCAATGCCATGCGTTCCATGCAAGGATATGTCGATATAACACCTGGAGATTTTCGAGAAATTTATTCAATCGCTTACGATTTGGCATTGAAGAAAGTCCGTTCTCTTAGGAAGGCGGAAGACGTCATGACGTCTCCTGTGCATTGTCTTCATCGTGAAATGAACGCCTCTGAGGCTGCGTCATTCATGGCTTCGCACGGCATCAGCGGTGCTCCGGTTGTTGACGAGAACGGGACGATATGCGGGGTTGTCTCGGAAAAGGATTTTCTCAAGAAGATGGGACTGCCAGGAACCGCCTCATTCATGGCTGTTGTGTCGCGATGCATGACCATTTACGGGTGCCTGGTTTCTGACTTTAGAGGCTTGAGTGTCCGAGAGATGATGAATTGTCCGCCGATCGTCGCGACCAGGGAAACGACATTGACGGATATTTCAGCGCTTTTTTCGAAGCATGCCATCAACCGAGTGCCAATCTGTGATACTGACGGACGTCCAATAGGGATTGTCACCAGAACCGACCTCGTAGCTTCTCTGTGTGAGGAGAGGTAACCATGAACTTTTTCGCAAAGGTCAAAGGGACGACATAAAGCCCCCCCAGGGTCGGCATTTCTGAGGTTGCCTGGTCTTGGGTCGGCGCCTTTGCAGGCATAACCCTCGTCGGTTTGCTTCAAGGCGTGTTTGTGGATGAGTTTGGACAGGGTTTGCTCATTGGCTCCTTTGGCGCAACTGCGGTCCTCGTTTACGGAGCGATTCGAAGTCCTTTGGGCCAGCCCAGAAATGTTTTTGGAGGGCATGTCATTTCTGCGTTGATCGGGGTGCTGTCATATCAGCTTGTCGGAGACATCGTCTGGTTGGCGGCGGGGTTGGCAGTATCTACAGCCATTGCCGCAATGCATATGACGAGGACGTTGCATCCACTAGACGGAGCGACGGCTTTGATTGCTGTTATCGGTGGAGACTCTGTGCATAATTTGTCGGCCCTGAAAATATGGCAATATACTGAAATAAATTGAAATTTACTCGGAAACAACGTATTTCGAATAGCCAGTAATGCAGTGAGAAATACATTTTTCTGGTCGAAATCACTCCGAGGTTATCAACGATGCAGCCCAAAAAATCGGACCGCCAGCGCAGCCTCCTGTGCCCGGATCTGCTCGATCAACTTGATCCTCGAAACCACCTTCTCGGGTTGGCCAAGGTCATCCCGCGGCAGGTCTTCGAGGACAACTTCCGGCCACTTTATGCTGCTTCCGGACGCCCTGGAAAATCCGTCCGGTTGATGGTCGGCTTCCTCATTCTCAAGCAGCTTGAAAACTTGAGTGATGAGCGCGTTGTCGAGGCTTGGGTCCAGAATCCGTATTTCCAGGCCTTCTGCGGTCAGCAACGGTTCACCTGGAAGCTACCCTGTGATCCGTCAGAGCTGACCTATTTCCGACGCCGCATCGGAGAAGACGGAGTCCGCAAAATCTTCGAGGTTTCCGTGGCCCTCCATGGTGACAAGGCCAAAGAAGCCGAGGTCGTTGTAGACTCAACCGTGCAGGAAAAGAACATCACCTTTCCCACGGATGCCAAGCTCCTGAGCAAAATCGTGACACGGTGCCACACCATGGCCAAGCTGGAAGACGTCAAACTCCGGCGCAGCTACCAGCGCGAAATCAAATCGCTCCTGCGGACCATCCGCTTCAAACCCAAGGGTCGCAGACAGGGCGAATCTCTGCGTGCTGTCAGGCGGTTGCGGACCATCGCCGGCATCCTGGTCCGCGAATTGAAACGCAAGCTTTCTCCGGAAGCACTGACCATCCATCAGCAAGCCTTGGACCTTTACGATCGCGTGCAGCGCCAGCAGCGATCCGGCACAGGCAAAATCTACAGCCTCCATGAGCCAGACGTGTCCTGCATCAGCAAAGGCAAGGTCCACAAGAAATACGAGTTCGGCGCCAAGGCATCCGTGACCAAGACCAGCGGCATCATCGTTGGCGCACTGTCGTTCCAGGACAATCCTTTCGACGGTCACACGCTGCCTGCGGTTCTGTCTCAAGTCGAAAGCATCGTGGGGCAACGGCCAACCATGGCGATCTGTGACCGAGGATACCGAGGCAAGCGCAAGATCGGCGTGACCAGCATCGAAATTCCCGAGTCAGGCAAGCGGACGAAGACTGTATCTGACAAGCGGCAAGCCAGAGAGCGGTTCCGTCGGCGTGCGGCCATCGAGCCAATCATCGGCCACCTCAAAAACGACCACAGGATGCTGCGCAATTACCTCAAAGGGCAGGTCGGTGACTCCGTGAACCTGTTCATGGCCTGTGCTGCGTTCAATTTCCGGAAGTTCATCCGGATTCTGTGTTTTTTGTGCCTCAAATTCCTTGGGCACATACTTCGGCCCAATGTTCAGCCCGTGCAGGTCTGTGCCTGACGTGGCGTTTTAACAGTTTTTCAGGACCGACTAATTTGGGTTATTTCTATGCATTTATGCCTGTTGGACTCGGAGCTGTTATTCTCATTGTTGTTGCTGTTGTATTAAATAATTGTGCAAAAAACAGGCGTTATCCTGAGTATTGGTATTAACAAAAATAAGAGGGATTGATGAAAAAACTTTTCGCATCAAAGCTGATATCTTTTTTTTCGTTGATTCTTTTCATCATTAATATCTTTATTGTGTGGAGCATATATTCGATTCATTCTTCGTTGGAGCGCGATGCCAAGCTTATTAGCAACATAGGTTTTATTCGTGGGTCGACACAAAGAATTCTGAAATTTGAATTGCTTAAAAATATTGATAGTGCTGATTTCTCTATTAGCGAGGTGGATAAAATATTTGCTATTTACGTTGCTGATGGCAAGGCGGCTGAATTTAGGTTTGACCCAGAGATATATCAGCCTTTTAAGAGTCTTTATGGTGAATGGAATGCATTTAAGGATGTTTTGTATAAAAACAGGGCTGGACAGCAGCAATTTTTACAAGAACTGTCATTAATGAGTGAATCTATTTGGAGTGGTTCTAATTCTCTCATGTTGAGGAAAGTTATTGGATCAGATCGTAAAACTTCAAATATCAAAAAACTATACTATTATGTTTTCTTCCTTTTTGGCTCGTCATTCATTTTCTATTTGATATCGAAGATTTTTGTACAAAAAGTCGAGCATAGCTCCCGCCATGACAGTTTGACGTCTGTTTATAACAGGAGTCAATTTGACCTGGATATCAAAGAAGAAATAGACAGATATGAGAGAAACAAGAGGGAGTTTTCATTGCTCATAATGGACATAGATCATTTTAAAAAAGTTAACGATTCTTTAGGGCATACAGAAGGAGACAGGGTTCTTAAAAAAATGGCAGGGACGGTCAGGCAATGTATCAGAAAGACAGACTTTTTCTACCGGATCGGGGGGGAAGAATTTGCTGTTTTGGCACCCGAGACAGATCACGAAAGCGCGTTACTTTTGGCTGAAAAAATTCGGAGTGTAGTGGAAAAAGAATTTTCCAAAGACAAGTCCAAGATAACGATTAGCATAGGCGCTTCTGTGTATACAGATGGAATGAGTCATTCTGATTATTATAATCAAGCTGACAAAGCTTTGTATGAAGCTAAAAGAACTGGAAGAAACAAGTCTGTAATTTTTGATACTAAAATTCAGTATGGGAGAAAAAAATGAGAAAAATTGTAGAATCAGTGTATTGGGTTGGTGCAGTGGATTGGGACAGGCGTCTGTTCGACTCCTTGGTTCCGCTCCCCGATGGGACAACCTACAACGCCTATCTCGTGGAAGGCAGCGAGAAGACCGCTCTCATCGACGCCGTGGACCCGGATATGGTCGATACGTTACTTGGGCATCTGGATGGGGTGGAAAAGCTTGATTACGTAATATCCCAGCATGCGGAGCAGGATCATTCCGGGACCATTGCCCTGGTGCTGGACCTGTACCCTGAGGCCAAGGTCGTCACCAACGCCAAGGCCAAGTCTATGCTCATGGATCTTTTGCTCATCCCCGACGACAAATTCATCGTTGTCGGGGATGGCGAAACCCTTTCCCTTGGCGACAAGACGCTCACATTCATTCTCACGCCTTGGGTGCACTGGCCGGAAACCATGTCCACCTACTTGGCCGAAGACAAGATTCTGTTCAGTTGCGACTTTTTTGGCTCGCACATCGCAACGAGCGATCTCTTTGTGCGCGATCAAGGCCGGGTACATGAAGCGGCAAAACGCTATTTCGGCGAGATCATGATGCCGTTTAGGACCATAATCGCCAAGAACCTGGAAAAACTCGGCCCCTATGACATACGCATGATCGCCCCCAGCCACGGCCAGATTTACGACAGCCCCGGCTGGATCATTGACGCCTACAGGGACTGGGTTTCAGGCGTGGCGCACAACCTGGTGGCCTTTCCCTTCGTGTCCATGCACGGCAGCACTAGGCTCATGGTCGACCACTTGGCGGCAGCTTTGTCCGAACGCGATGTGAGGGTGGAACTCTTTAACCTTGCCGTGACCGACATCGGCAAGCTGGCTATGTCCCTCGTGGATGCGGGCACCATCGTGCTCGGCACCCCCACAGTGCTTGCCGGTCCGCATCCCATGGCCGCCTACGCGGCATTTTTGGCCAACGCCCTGCGGCCCAAGGCCAAATATCTGTCCATAGTCGGTTCATACGGCTGGGGCGGCAAGACAGTGGAAACTCTGGCCGGCATGATTCCCAATCTGAAGGTCGAGGTGCTGGATCCTGTGCTGTGTAAGGGGTTGCCCACAGACGACACGTACGGTGCCCTGGATCGTCTGGCGGATGCCATTGCCGCCAAGCACAAGGAAAGCGGCTTTCAGAGGTAGTTTTTTTTCTAGTATCGATTTGAGGTGCGTGCATTGTCACGCGATCGGCAACAGTAATTATAAAGGAGGTCACTATGTTTTGCTTCCAGTGTCAGGAAACAGCGAAGAATACGGGATGCACGGTCAAAGGTATGTGCGGCAAGCCGGAAGAAACCGCCAATTTGCAGGATCTGCTCATTTTTGTGCTGCGTGGCATCGCCATTTATGGCGAAAAATTAAAGGAGTTGGGACAGCCGGACCGCTCTAATGACGACTTCGTGCTCCAGGGATTATTTGCGACCATCACCAATGCTAACTGGGATGATGCCCGATTTGAGGCTATGATATCGGAAGGCTTGGCTCGGCGTGACAAGTTGAGAAATGCTTTTCTGGCTGTTTACAAGGCAAAAAATGGCAAAGATTTCAGCGAGCCGTTGCCCGAAGCCGCGACTTGGACTGGGGACTCTACCGCTTTTGCTGAAAAGGCCAAGAGCGTAGGCATTCTGGCAACTGAGAACGAAGATGTGCGTTCTTTGCGCGAACTGCTCATAATCGGTCTGAAAGGTGTCGCGGCCTATGCCGAGCACGCTGCTGTACTGGGCTTTCGCAAGACCGAAATCGACGAATTCATGCTTGAGGCCCTGGCTTCAACGACCAAGGATTTGTCCGTGGATGAAATGGTCGCGCTGGTCATGAAGGCCGGCGGCATGGCCGTAACCACCATGGCCCTGCTGGACGAGGCCAACACCACTACCTACGGCAACCCGGAAATCACCCAGGTCAACATCGGCGTGGGCAAGAACCCCGGCATCCTCATCAGCGGCCATGACCTGAAGGATATGGCCGAGTTGCTGAAGCAGACCGAGGGCACAGGCGTGGACGTTTACACCCACGGCGAAATGCTTCCCGCCAACTATTATCCGGCGTTCAAGAAGTACCCGCATTTCGTGGGGAACTACGGCGGTTCCTGGTGGCAGCAGAATCCCGAATTCGAGTCCTTCAACGGCCCCATCCTGCTGACCACAAACTGTCTGGTGCCGCTCAAAAAAGAGAACACCTATCTGGACCGTCTCTACACCACTGGCGTGGTTGGGTATGAAGGGGCCAAGCACATCGCTGACCGGCCTGCGGGAGGAGCCAAGGATTTCTCGGCGCTGATCGCACAGGCCAAGAAATGTCCTCCGCCCGTTGAGATCGAGACTGGTAGCATCGTCGGCGGTTTCGCCCATCATCAGGTACTAGCCTTGGCCGACAAGGTGGTTGAGGCTGTCAAGTCCGGCGCGATCAAGCGCTTTGTGGTCATGGCCGGGTGTGACGGTCGGCAGAAGTCTCGTTCCTATTACACTGAAGTGGCCGAAAATTTGCCCAAGGACACCGTGATCTTGACGGCCGGTTGCGCCAAGTACCGCTATAACAAACTGAATCTCGGTGACATCGGTGGCATTCCACGTGTGCTGGACGCAGGGCAGTGCAACGATTCCTATTCCCTGGCCGTCATTGCTCTGAAACTCAAAGAAGTCTTCGGCCTGGATGACATCAACGATCTGCCCGTATCTTACGATATCGCCTGGTACGAGCAGAAGGCCGTGGCCGTGCTTCTGGCCCTCCTATTCTTAGGTGTGAAGGGAATCCGCCTCGGACCCACGCTTCCGGCATTCCTGTCCCCGAACGTGGCCAAGGTACTGGTTGAAAATTTCAACATCAAACCAATCGGAACAGTGCAGGATGACATCGCGGCCATGATGGCGGGTAAATAGATGAAGGGGGGGCTTCGGCTCCCCTTTTTTTCATCAATAGCTGATCTCTGCTTTAAAGATTCGTTGAGGCTTCCAATCAGATTTACTTGAAAAATTTGCAATAATAAATTGTTACATCTGTGCGCAATGTTAGCCCCATTAGAAAAAAGACGTTTTTATGACTATGCGTTCTTTTCTCGGGTCGCGTTGTGCGCTTTATTCGAAATGATGAGTTGTTAATATGTACGTTTGTTTATGGATTGTGTTGGGGGTGTGTACAGAGATAGTATTCACCTGACACTTGCCGTACCCGGCTGGGGCGCTGATCAGGCTGCGTAGTGTCCTTCGTTGTCTTCTTTCGGCTGCCCTTCGGGACGGCTATCAAGGAAGGCTTGATAGGGTGTCCGGCCGCTCATGTTTCTGCCTTGGTGTGCCCGCTCGTGGTTATAGTGGCGCAAGTAGGCGTCAAGGTCTGCCTGCATTTCATCCAGAGACTCATACCAGTTTTTTCGCCCCTGAATCCTGAAATGCTCGTCGAGCAATGTCCTGTGCAGCCGCTCCACAAAGCCGTTGCTTTGCGGACGTCTGACGCGGGTTGTCCGGTGCTCGATATTTTCCAGTTGCAGGAATAGTTCGTAGGGATGCCGTCGGCGCGCCCGCAGAATTCCCGGCCATTATCCGAAAGCACTGTGACGACCGGCGTGTCGTGCTCCTCGAAAAAGGGCAGCACGGACTCGTTGAGCATGTGTACCGCCGTAACCGGCAACTTGCTGGTGTACAGTCTGCCGAAGGCGTAGCGGCTGTGGCAGTCGATGGCCGATTGCAGATAGATTTTCCCCACGCCATTCCGTGACCTTCTTCCAGTGGTCATGTCGGCCTCCTTGCTAGTGGTTGATGAAGCTTTATGGCCTCATCGCTGCTCTAGGTGGCGCGGCATGACCTCTTTTTTGGGATTGTGCACTG
>NZ_VSMK01000063.1 GCF_011682075.1 Nitratidesulfovibrio liaohensis | reverse complement strand
CGCGCTGTTGGTGCGCCCGGCAGCCGGACTGACGCCCGCAGGGGCGGGCGTGGCCGACTTAGTGCCGGATACGGCCAGCGGAACCGGCTCCGCCAGGGTGTACTATGCCCTGCATGCCAGCCCCACGCGCGGTGGGGGGGGCGGCGCTCCGGTCCGTCTGGCGGCCTTGCTGGCGGAAGCTTCCAGCGAATATCGCTGGCCGCTGGAGGTGACATCGGGCCAGGACGAGGTGCGCACCGCAACAGGACAACTGGCGGGCATGACCGTGCACGCCGCCACGTTCGCGCTGCCCCCGGACAGGGACGCGCTGGCCCCGGCCTTTGGCGATGACCCGGCGCCATGGCGCGGGGGCGCGCTGGTTCGCAGGTTTACCGGGCGTGCAGAGATGCGCCACGTGAAGGTGGTGGTGGAATACCGCGAACCGCTGATCATGGCAGGGGATACGCCCATGGTGGATACACCCCGCTTCGGTCGCCCGGCGGTGCTGGACGACCCGGCTGCGCTGGCCGCCTTCGAGGCGCGCGCGGAACAGGCCTTCCGCCTGGAGCGGCCCGACGGCGACTGGACCAAGGGCAAGGACATCGCCAAACTGGATGCCGCGCCGGAACAGGTGAAGCGCCGTGAGATTACCCGCATGCTCGGCATTCTGGAGCGCGACCGGGGTGACGACCGCTGAGGGTGGGGGGGGGCAGGCCGCCCGCACCGTTTCCGCGTTGCTCGCACACTGCGTGCGCGCACATGAAGTAGGGCGCCCGTGCCGTTTTCCGGCATGGACGCCCTTTTTGCGCGCAGTTGTCGGTGGCGGACGTGAAAGCGGGCAAATCCGAACTGCTTCTCCAACCTCCGCCGCAAATCAGCCGTTGCGCAGCGCGCGGACCAGGTTTTCCAGTTCCTGCGTCTGCTGGGCCAGTTCGCCGATGGCCTGCGCTGAGTGCTGCATGGCTTGCGAGGTCTCGCTGGAAATGCGGCTGATGTCCTCTATGGACCTGTTGATCTCGTCACTGGCCGTGGATTGTTGCGACGATGCGGTTGCAATGGCGTTGACCTGGTCCGCCGCCACCAGCACCAGGGTGACGATTTCGCCGAGGGCCGTGCCAGATTCGCTCGAGAGGGCCGTGGCCTCGCCGATGGTGCTTACCGCACCGTCCACGCTCTGCATGCTGGTGCGGGCGCTGTCCTGGATGGCCCGGATGGAGTCGCCCACTTCCTTGGTGGCGTTCATGGTCTTTTCGGCCAGCTTGCGCACCTCGTCGGCCACCACGGCAAAACCGCGCCCGGCGTCACCGGCGCGGGCCGCCTCGATGGCCGCGTTCAGTGCCAGCAGGTTGGTCTGGTCCGCGATGTCGGTGATCACGTTCATTATCTGGCCGATGGACTCTGCCTGGTTGCCCAGGCGCCCCATGTCGTCCTTCAGGGCTTCAGCCTGGCGGCGCACCGCCTCTATGGCGTGCACGGCCTTGTTGACCACCTGAGCGCCAGATTCGGCCCGGGTGCGGGCGTTGCGGGCATTGTCCGAGGCCTCGGTGGCGTTGCGGGCCACCTCGAGCACCGTGGCGTTCATTTCTTCCATGGCGGTGGCCGTTTCGCTCACGCGGCGGGTCTGTTCCTCTGCCCCCCGGCTGGCCTGTTCGACCTGGGCCGCCAGTTCGGTGGACGAACTGGAAAGCTGTTCCATGACCACTTCCAGGCGGGCTACGGCAGCCAGAATGGCCTCGCCTTTCGCTTCGGCATCGTTCTTGGCCACTTCCGCCTCCGCCATGGCCTTGCGGGCGCGTTCCGCCTCCTGTTCGGCCTCGCGCGATTTCTGCTCCGCGCCTTTCAGCGCGGCAACGATCCTGGTGACCATCTCGCCAAAGGCCCGATGCAGGGTCACCAGTTCGCCATGAAAGAGGGCGTCTGGCGGCAGGGGGGTGTCATAGGCCCCGTCGGCAATGCGCTCTGCCGATGTCGCCAGTTCTGTAACGGGGCGGGCTATCAGGCGGCCCATGTACAAGGCTATGGCGGCGGCCACCAGCGTGGCGCCGATGGTCAGGCCGTACATGATGTTGCGAGCCATGGTGTAAGTATGGTCACCTTCATCGCTGGCGGCGGCGGACTTTGCGCTGTTGGCTTCGATAACCTTGCGGGCGGTGGTTATCACCTGACGGTACAACGACAACATTTCTCCGCCCATCATGGCCAGGGCTTCTTCGTTTTTATTGGCGCGAGAAAGCTCAAGAAAACGTTCATGCAACGATATATACCGTGACCATTCCGTTTTTATTTGAGCGTAATTTTCCTGTTCAACCATATTCCGAGGGAGCTTTTCGTACTCTCGGACTGTCTTTTCAAAGGATTCCAGGGCGTCTTTCATTTCATCTTCAGAACTGCGCATGGCAGATGCTTCTGTGGATATATTATGTTGGAACTCAAGTTGCCTGAAAGTAACAATATATTGTATTATTCTGTTGGTGTATCGTATTGAAGGTGTGTAGACGTCGTTCATTTCCGATGAGATTTTATTGACGGAATCCAGGCGTGTTACGCCGAATATGCTTATGAAAATCATTATGACGATGATTGTTGCAAACGAAATCGCTAGTTTTGAGAAGATGTTCATTGATCTGAATGCAGACATCTCCATCTCCTTGAGCTGCGCTCATTGTGATTTTTCCAGTTGATGTGGCTAAGGCGTATCGTTTGATTGGAAAACTGGTTTTTTTTGTCGTAATGCGGCAAGACTATGTCTCTTTTTATGAATAAGGCAACTCCGAGTGAAAAAGCAACGATAAACATTTTTTCATGATTAAGTATATGTAGGGCAATTCGTTGCAGTGCTGTGGAACATCAAGGCGCGAAAAAGGGGGCCCGGCATGGCCGGGCCCCGGTGGCGCGGGAAAGGCAGTTTCGGGGGGGGGCAGTCGGAGGCCGGACAGGCCTTCGGCATGAATTATTTCATTCCGCGCGTTTCACGTAGCAGACGATGCGGCCTTCGGCCACGGCCACGCCGGGTGCGGAATCGGAGGCGATGCGCACGAAGATGTTGCCGATGCGATAGCCCTGCAACCGCACGTCGGCCTCGGCTATCAGGTCGGCGAAGGGCGCGGGCCGCAGGAAGTCCACGCGCATGTCCACGGTGGAAACCATGTCGTTGGGGCCGAAGTGGGTCCACAGGGCCACGTTGCCGCAGATGTCCGTCAGGGTGGAGATGACCCCGCCGTGCAGCGCCCCGCGCGACTTGTTGCCCGCGAATTCCTCGCGAAAGGGCAGGCGCAGCCGGGCGTAGCCGGTGCGCACCTCCTCCACCCGGATGCCCAGGTGGCGGTGCCAGTCCACGTGCTGTTCGACGAAGGGCACAAGGTCTTCATGGACGGTGCTCACGGTGCCTCCGGGGTGGTGCGTGCAAAAGGGGCGGGAACAATGCCCCGCCCCTTTTTATAGTCGATGTGTGCCGTGCGCGCCACTGGTGGCAGCGCCGGTGGCTCCGGTCCGGTTGTGTGTTCCGGCCGTGCGTTCCGGATGCGCCGGTCTGACTGGCGCGCGTTGCCCGATCAGCGCCGTGCGGCCATGGCCTGCAAACGGGCGATGCGTTCTTCCATGGGCGGGTGGGTGCTGAACAGGCTGGCCATGCTGGCTCCGCTGAACGGGTTCACGATGAACATGTGCGCGGTGGCCTGGCTGCCGTGCTGCATGGGCACCTTCTGCGACCATGCCTGCAACTTGGCCAGGGCACCGGCCAGATACAGCGGATTGCCGGACAGCGATGCGCCCGTTTCGTCGGCCAGATATTCGCGCGAGCGCGAGATGGCGAACTGGATCAGCGAGGCGGCAATGGGCGCCACGATGGCCATCATGATGGCTACCAGCGGACTGGTGCCGCCCTCTTCGTCGTCGCTGCGGCCAAAGCCGAAGATGGCCGCCCACTGCATCATGTTGGCGATGGACACGATGACCGAGGCCAGCACCCCGGCCACGGTCTGCACCAGAATGTCGCGGTTGGCGATGTGCCCGATCTCGTGGGCCAGCACGCCTTTCAGTTCCTCCGGCGAGAGGATGCGCATGATGCCGTGGGTTACCGCAACCACGCCGTGGGCCGGGTCGCGCCCGGTGGCGAAGGCGTTGGGGGCGTCTTCGGGGATGACACACACGCGCGGCTTGGGAATGCCCGCGCGGGCCGCCAGTTCCTCCACCATGGCGTGCAGCATGGGGGCGTCTTGGGGGGCCACTTCCTGCGCGCCGTACATGGAAAGGACGATCTTGTCGGAATACCAGTAGCTGCCGACGTTCATCACCAGGGCCAGGATCAGTGCGATCATGATGCCCGTCTTGCCGCCCATGGCCCCGCCAAGGACGATGATGATGCCCGAAAGAAGGGCAAGCAGCATGGCGGTCTTGATCTGACTGGTCACGGTCTTGTGCTCCTTGCGTGGGGTAGGCGCGGGGTGCCCGCGCGTTTGGTTGTGCGGCGGAAGGCGGCGCGTGGACCAGAGGCTGCCGAGCCCGAACGCGCCAAGGTGGGCCGCGCCTGAATTGGACAAAAGGCGCTGCGCCAAGACGGGCCGAAGGGCCATGGCATGGCCGCGCGGCTCGCCTTTCCGTCTGGCCGCCCGCGCAACTATGTAATATCGCAGCGGGAGATGACAAGGGGGGTAACGCCGCAATACTGCGGCAGAGGGATGTGAAGGAAGAAGGTGCGCTTTCGCCGTGCGGAGCGGGCAGGGCAGGGGCGCGTCGGTTCGCGGCGCCACAGCATCTATCCATTGCGGAGGGATATGCGTGGCGCAAAGGCCGGGCAATGGAAGCGGAATGTGTGCATCCCGGCCCCCCCCCAATTTCTCTCGGACGGGGCGCCGGGATGCGTCACGGATGGTGCGTCGCGTGCATGCGCAACGCAAAAGTGAGAACGGGGCGGGGAAGCAGTGCCCCCTAGTGCGTGATCATCCCCGCCCGCAGCATCATGTGGAAGCGGCGTGCCATGGACTGCGGCAGGGGCGAATCCCACATGCCCAGCGCCTGCGCCACGCCCCAGGCCGCCAGCAGCACCAGCACGCACCCGGCGGCGATGGACCACGCGGGCAGGCGGCGCTTGCCTGGCAGGGTTACCGAAAGGCAGTCCTTCACGGGGCAGGCCGCAATGCACTCGGTGCACCCCACGCATTCGCCGGACGATACCCTTTCCAGCCGTTGCACGGGCAGTGCGGCGGGGCAGGCGCGCGAGCAGCGCCCGCAGTCCACGCAGGTTGCCGGGTCGCGCCGCACCGCCACCGGAGAAAGGCGCGCCAGCAGCGAAAGCAGCGCGCCGTACGGACACAGCACCCGGCACCAGAAGTAGGGCAGCACCAGCGACCCCACGCCCAGCACGGCGAATACGGTGATTGCCGTGTTGCTGGGCGCCAGGAAGAACTGGAGCATCCGGGTATCCGCCACGAAGTTGTAGGGCGAAAGCAGGAAGGCTTCTATGGATTCCACGTCCATGGACACCACGGAAATCCAGGCGAACTGGGCCAGCAGCAGGTACTTGGGCAGCGAGAGCAGGCGCGCTGCGCGCGGCCCGGTGCGCCGGGCGATGCCAAGTCGCGTGCCCAGCCGGGCCAGCAGCGACGAGACGAAGCCCACGGGGCAGATGTATCCGCAAAAGCCCTTGCGCAGCAGCAGGGCCATGGCCAGCACGGCGATGAAGATGAACAGACCCGCCGGGTGCACCGGATCCCACTGGCCGGTGAACAGCAGCCGCTTGAAGGCGATCAGCGCGCTGATGGGCAGAAAGCCTTCCACGGACGGGGGCTTGGGCACGAAGTCATCGGATTCGCCCATGGCCCAGCGCACGTAGAGGAAAAAGCGCCAACCGGCATACAGCAGGAACAGGGTGTAGGCGGCCTGCACGCCAAGGCGGACGCGGGCGGGGGATGGCAGGCGGAACGAGGAATGCGGCACGGAATGCTCCTTGGGACGGATGCAGGCGAAAATGGCCGAGGGGTTTGACTGGCGGACGGCTTGCGATTCGACGCGCGCTGGACAGCCGAGCGGGTGAGGCCGGAGCCTGTCCGGCTTGTCGCGTGGCGGCAGCGGCCTGACGGTGGAAACACAGCGCCCCACGCGGCGGTTCTGCACCTTGCGGACGTGGGTGTCCGTCGGGCAGCCGACAGTTGCGGCATACAGTCCGGATACGCAGGCAGTGAAGGCTGCGCAGCGCAAACGTAACGGCGGCATGCCCGTCGCCACACTGACCGATGACGGCGGACAGGTCCGTGACCTGAGTCACGGTGAATCACGCCGGACGTTGCGTCCATGCCGTGGCGGCGGCGAAAACCGCCATGCCTCGCCAGTCAGGGCAGCAGGGACAGCCGGAACATGCGTGACACTCTGAACAGGCGGGACAGGCGGGACACATGGAGCAGGGGCGTCGTTTCCGGGCGGCCATGCCCGGACGGTGCGGGGTGGAGGCGTCTTGGGACGGAAGCGGGAGGAAGGGCGGAAAATGCGAAACGGACGACCAGGGCCGTCCGTTTCCTGCGGGCGCCGTGGTCGGGAAAACCCGCCGCAGGCCGCATGCCCGTGAGGGCGAAACGCGTGACTAGTGGTGGTGCGGTGCGTTGGGGGTGGTGCACTTGATGTAGCGCAGTGCGATGGCCACGCCCAGAATACCCGCGATGAACCATGCGAAATCCATGACAGCCTCCTTCTGGTGCCCCGGCGCGGACGCGCGCGGGTTGTGCGCAATTTCCCAATCCTCAATCCGAGGTGTAGCGGAAAGAATCAGGAAGTTCAAGGGCCTTGCCGCAGGAGGGGGAAGGACGCGCGTGACCGGAAGTGTGCGACCGGAAGTGCGCGACAGACGGCGTGCGGCAGATGCCACGCGTTGGTGCTGCGGGGGGGATCGGATACTGCGCGTCGGCGGAGGGTGCGGGAGATGCGAGAAGCTCGTCAGGCTTCGGCCCGACGAGGCCCGGCCTGGGCAACACTCAGCACCGCCTCCGCAAAGCCCTGCCGGGCCTCGGCCACGAAGCGGCGCAGCCGGTCCGGGCACTTGCGGCCATCCGGGCCTTCCACGCCGGTGTGCGCGTCCACCCCTGCCGGGCGCACCCGCAGGATGGCCGCGCGCACGTTGTCCGGGTTCAATCCTCCGGCAAGGATAACCGGGCGGGGCGAGCGGCGCACCAGTTCGGCGCTCACGGCCCAGTCATGGGTGAGGCCGGTGGCGCCGTCCGCGCCCGTGGCCGGGTCGTGGGTGTCGGTGATGAAGGCGTCGGCCTGCGGGGCCAGCTCGCGCACCGTGTCCAGCAGTTCCGGCAGGTTGCCGTCTGCCCGCACCACCAGACTCTTGATCAGGAACAGGTCCGGAATTTCACGCCGCAGCCGGGCCAGTTCGGCGACCCTCACCGGGCCGTGCAGTTGCAGGCGGCGCAGCCCCAGCACGCGGCAGAATTCCGCCGCCTCGGCCCCATCGGCAATGTAGGTGATGCCCACGGGCAGCAAGGGCGGCGCGGGCAGGTGTTCCACCGCCGTCACCAGCCGCGCGGCCTCGGCTTCGGTCAGGTCTTCGGCGTTCACCGGCAGGCGCAGGGGCAGACCCATGGCATGCACCCCGGCCTCGCGCAGGGCCTGCGCCTCGGCCATGTCGTGCACGCCCGCCACCTGGATCAGACCGGCGAAGGGCACGCCCCGCTCCAGTCGGGGTGCCTCGAAAAGCGGCCCGCCGGTCATGCGGATTCGTCCCGCGCCAAGCCGTCGCCTCCGCGCGGGCCGCACTGGGCGATGCGGCCATCGGCCAGACGCAGCACGTGGCTGATTTCCGGAATCAGGTCGCCGTCGTGGTGGGTGACCAGCACCATCTGCACGCCCGCGCGGGCCAGTTGCCCCAGCAGGGCCAGGAACGCGGCGCGGCTGGCCGGGTCCAGCCCGGAGCAGGGCTCGTCCAGCAGCAACAGGTCCGGCGCGCCCGCCAGGGC